>QKJM01000690.1 GCA_003249315.1 Archangium sp. | reverse complement strand
GTGGAGCTGGACGAGCGGGAGGAGCACCCGCACCGGGCGTACTCGGACATCCGCGAGCTGATCGAAGGAGCGTCCACGCTGTCGGAGCGGGTGAAGGAGCGGGCGCTGGCGGTGTTCCGGGCCATCGGGGAGGCGGAGGCGAAGGTACACGGGGTGTCCATCGAGGACATCCACTTCCACGAGGTGGGGGCGGTGGACTCCATCGTGGATGTGTGTGGGGCGGCGGTGGTGCTGGAGCTGCTGGGAGACCCGGAGGTGTACGCGGCGCCGCCGCCGCTGGGGAGCGGGAGCATCCGGGTGGCGCACGGCAACATGCCGATTCCGGTGCCGGCCACGCTGGAGCTGCTGAGGGATGTGCCGGTGCGCTTCGAGGGCGTGGGGGAGCTGACGACGCCCACGGGCGCGGCGCTGCTGAAGGTGCTGGCGCACATCGGCCCGCCGCCGCCGGACTTCATCGTGGAGAAGATCGGCTACGGGGTGGGGACGAAGGACTTCCGGGACCGGCCCAACGTGCTGCGGGCCTCGCTGGGGCGGGCCCAGGGGAGGGCCGAGGGCCTGTGGGTGGTGGAGGCGAACCTGGACGACAGCACGCCGCAACTCCTCGGGTACCTGGTGGAGCACCTGCTGGCCACGGGGGCGCTGGATGCGTGGGTGCTGCCGGCGACGATGAAGAAGGGGAGGCCGGGGCACCTGCTGGGCGTCGTGGTGGAGGGGGGCGCGAAGGAGAAGGTGACGGAGGCGCTGCTGCGCGAGTCCACCACACTGGGAGTGCGCTCCCACCAGGTGGAGCGCCTGGCGCTGGAGAGGGACTGGGTGGAGGTGGAGACGCCGTGGGGCCGGGTGCGGGTGAAGCGGGGCCTGCGCCAGGGCGTGGTGCTCAACGCCCACCCCGAGTTCGAGGACTGCCGCAAGGTGGCCGAGGCCGCGGGGGTGCCGCTCAAGCAGGTGATGACGGCGGCGATGGTGGCGCTCAGTCAGGGGCGGTGAGCCGGTCGAGCACGAGGCCGAAGAAGTGCCCCTCGCCGTGGAAGGCCCATCCGAGGTGGGTGTGACAGGCGGCGCAGAGGGCCAGCTCCCAGAGGTGGCCGGAGAACCAGCTCGCCTCCGCGGTGGGCGGGCCGAGGACGAGACAGCCCTCGGCCCGTGTGAAGCAGCCGAAGTGGAAGACGAAGCCGGCGGGGTTGTAGCGGGTGTGGGCGTGCCGGCCGTTGAAGGTGGTGCGGTCGCGCTCGCGGGTGATGAGGTGGCCGCAGCGCGCGCAGCACAGGGGGGACTCGGGAACTCGGCGCTCGGTCTCCTGCTCGGCCTTCTGGGCGGGCTTCACCTCGGAGGGGGAGGCCGGGGTTCCCTTGAGCCACATCGGGCTCGGTGTCTGCCGGGGCTGGAGGTTCATGGCGGGGACTCGCTGCGACTGCTCTTGCCCATCGGTGGCGGTGGAAGCAAGGGCCGCCCTCGTCATGGAAGGGGGGCTTGTAGGGGCGCACCACTGCGCGTATGCCCATGCGCGTGCTGAATGAATCTCTCCAGGAGGAGAAGGCCCCCGCGCCGCTGGAGGTCTCCGAGGTCACCAAGGTGTACCCCGGGGGCGTGCAGGCGCTCGACGGGGTCAGCTTCCGGATCGCGCCGGGGGAGCGGGCGTGCCTGCTGGGTCCCAACGGAGCGGGGAAGACGACCCTCATCCGTCTGCTCACCGGGGCTCTGAGGCCCTCGTCCGGGCGGGTGCGCCTGTTCGGGTACGGGGTGGAGGACGCGGACTTCCTCGGGGCGAAGCGGCGGGTGGGCATCGTCCCCCAGTCGGCGGGCATGTATCGGGACTTGAGCGTCGACGAGTACCTTCAACTGGTGTGTGAGCTCTATGGGGGTGGGGATCTGGCCGAGGTGGTAGAGGCCTTCGGGCTGAAGCCCTACCGGGAGCGCAAGATGGCGGAGCTGTCGGGGGGCATGCAGCGGAGGCTGTCCATGGCGGCGGCGCTGGTGTCCTCGCCGGAGGTGCTGCTGCTGGACGAGCCCACGGTGGGGTTGGACCCCGTCGCCACGCGCGACGTACACGGCTTCCTGCGCAAGGCGATGGCGGGGCGCACGGTGCTGCTGTGTACGCACAACCTGGCCGAGGCCGAGGCGTTGTGCGAGAGCGCCGTCATCCTCCGCCAGGGCCGGGTGTTGCTGCACGAGCGCATCGACACCCTGCGGCGTCGGATTCAGCCGGTGTTGATGCTGCGCGCGGTCCAGGGACCCGAGCGGCTGGCCGAGGTGCTCGCCGCGCGGGGCTGCGAGAGCGTTCGTGAGGAGGACGCGGTGCGCGTGCATGTGGAGGACCCGGAGGCTCAGGCGCCCGAGCTGCTGCGTGGATTGCTGGCCGAGGGAATCGACGTCTTCGAGTGTCGGCTGGTGATGCCGAGCCTCGAGGAACTCTTCCTGGATGTGGTGGGAGCCGCCCATGCTCTCGCGTGAAGTGCGCATCCTCTTCGGCAAGGAGTGGCGGCAGTTGCTGCGCAGCCGCAGCGCGATGCTGACGGCGCTGCTCCTGCCGGTGCTGATGCTGGTGGTGGTTCCGGGTCTCCAGATGGTGGCGGCGAGCGCCGGGAACCCGGCGGCGGGAGCCAACATCCCGCGAGGGGTGATGCTACCGCCGGGCCTGGAGGCGATGAGGGATGATCCCAAGGCGATGTTGCGGGCCTTGCTACCGGTGTTCATCGCGCTTGGGGGGCTGATCGTCCCGGCGGTGACGGCCAGCTACACCCTCATCTCCGAGCGAGAGTCGCGCACGCTGGAGTTGCTGGTGGCGCTGCCGGTGAGGGTAGGGCAGATACTGCTCGCCAAGCTGCTGGCGCTGCTCGCGCTGGCCGGGGTCGTCACGCTGATGCTCTTCTCCATCGACGCGGGGTTGATTCTCGCGCTGGAGCTGGGCTCGGTGGGGTACGTGTTGGCCCTGCTCGCGGTGTTGCTCTCGGCGCTGACCTTCTCTACTGCCTCCGCGCTGCTCGTCAGCCTGCTGGCGCGAGACTTCCGCACCTCCAACAACCTCAACGGGATGCTCATCGGCCCCACCATCATCGCTTGTTTCGCGCTCATCATTGCCTTGCCATCGCCCACGCTGGCGGCGCTGGTGATTGCCGCGCTGTTCACAGCGGGGGCGGGGGCGTCCATCTTCGTGGCGATGAAGGTCATCTCCTTCGAGCGGCTGCTGCGCTGAAGCCTCGCGGTGCTCCGGGAGCGCGATGCACCGGATTACGGCTGGTGGCCGAGGCGCACGTCGATGGACGGGTGCTCCGCGACGAGGGAGCGCAGTCGAGTGAAGCTCTCGACGCTCCGGGGAATGTCGCTGGAGAAGGTGCCCGGCTCGACGTCGTGCTCCCAGCCCCAGCGCGTGTGGCACGCGTCGCCCGTGAGCAGCACGGGGCCGTTCGGCGTGCGCACCAGGTACGCGGTGCTCCCCTGCGTGTGGCCCGGCACCCAGAGCGCCCACACCGAGCCGTCCCCGAAGATGTCGATGACTCCGTCGAAGCGTCCGGAAGCATCGGCCTCATAGGCCCACTCGCTGAGGGAGGCCTTCCCCTCGAGCGCCTCGTCCGTGGGCCCCCGCGAGAACAGGTTGAGGAACGCACTGGACTCGGCCTCCCCGGGGCCTGTGTAGACGGCGGTGCCCGCGGGCACGTCTGGCATCCCCAGGATGTGGTCGAGGTGCAGGTGCGTGAGGAACACGCCCTGGAGCGGCTGCTCCTTCCCGGCGAGCCAGTCTCCCAGCGGCAGGTGGACCTTCATCGTCTCCAGCTTCATGAAGAGGGAGGCCATCATCCCCCGCAGGACGGCCTTCTCGGGGTCGTCCCGCAGAGCCTTCTCCACACCGGTGTCGACGAGGAAGGTGCCGTGCTCCGGGTGCCGCAGCACGTGGAAGTACACCTGGATGGCCTCCGGTCCGTCGGTGAGGCCCGCTTCCTTCGCGCGCGGGTGCTCCAGGTTGATGAGGCCGCCGCGGTCCACCTGCCAGTCGGCCGAGGCGACCGTCTCGAGCTCCACCGGGCCCGGCTGGTCGATGACCGCCAGCAGCTCGGCCGACGAGCGGGAGACTCCCAGGGTGGACTGCTGGACGGCATGGGTGCTCACCGAACAGCCGGCGAGCAGGGTGACGAGGGCGGCAAGCAGGAGGTTTCTCATGAGGCATGGCCTTTCGTGGACGTCGTGTTGCTCCAAACCCTAGCCATACGCCCATGGATTGAAATCCGGCATCTCGGCATGATGCCATCCAGATATGGATATCCCCTGGGAAGACGTGAGGCTGTTCCTGGCGGTGGCGGAGACGGGCAGCCTGAGCGGTGCGGCGCGGCGGCTCCGCATCGGCCAGCCGACGGTGAGTCGCCGCCTGGCCGCGTTGGAGTACCAGCTCGGCGCGACGCTGTTCCGGCGGAGCGTGGACGGGGCCTCGCTCACCAGTGCGGGCGAGCGGCTGCTGGTGCCGGCGAAGAAGATGGCGGAGTGGGCCGGAGAGGTGGGACGCGCCGCGGAGTCCTCGGACCAGGCGCCGCGCGGGCTCGTCCGCATTACCGCGAATCCCTATGTGTCCGTCGACTTCCTCGCACCCTTCGCGGCGTGGCTCGCGCGGAAGCAGCCGGGCCTGCGGCTCGAGGTGCTCTCGAGCATCAACTATCTGGATCTCAACAGGGGCGAAGCCGACCTCGCGATGCGGGGCAGGGCGCCGACCCAGGAGGATCTGAAGGTGGTGCTGGCGCTCGAGTTCGAGAACGCCGTCTTCGTCTCGAAGTCGCTCGCCGCGAAGCTGCCGCGCAAGCCGCGCCCGGAGGAACTCCCGTGGATTGCCTGGGCCCCCCCGTTCGACTCGCTCCCGCCGAATCCGCAACTCGAGCAGCTCGTGCCCGGGTTCACCCCGGTCTTCACCTCGGACAACTTCCTGGTCCACCTCGCGGCGGCGGAGGCCGGTCTCGGTGCCATGGTGTTGGCCCGCATCCAGCACCGCTTCTCGCGTCCGACCTCGCTCGTGCCGTTGTCCGTCGACCTCGGACCCTTCCAGCGCAGCTCGCTCTATCTGGTGTGTGCGAAGTCGGCCCTCGACATTCCACGGGTCCGCAAGGTGTCCGAGCTCCTCACGTCCGAGTTGGAGAAGCTCGGCACCGTCACCTCTTGAACGGGTTGGAGGCAGGGAGCCTCTCGTGCCAACGTTGTGGGGGACCGGACGAGCGCGCCGGGAAGGGGGAGTCACCGCATGTTGGATGCACTGGTGGTGGGTGCGGGCCCGACGGGCCTGACGATGGCCTCGGAGCTGGCGCGGCACGGGCTGAGCTGTCGCATCGTCGACCAGTTGGAGACCCCCTCGAACCTGTCGCGCGCGTTGGCGGTGCAGGCGCGCACGCTCGAGGTCTTCGATGACCTCGGCCTCGCCGAGCGGGCCCTCTCCCTGGGGAAGCGGGCGGAGGGGGTCAATATCATCGGCCCCGGAGGCCGGCGCACGCGGGTGGACCTGCGGCTCTTCTCCGAGCTGGAGACGTGCTACCCCTACATGCTCATCATTCCCCAGGACGACACCGAGGCGCTGCTCGGAGAACACCTCGGCACGTTCGGCGTGTCGGTGGAGCGAGGCGTGGCGCTGGAGGACTACCAGCAGGAAGAGGACAGGGTGGTGGCCACCCTGAAGCGTGCGGACGGCGGTGTGGAGAAAGCGGAGGCGCGCTGGCTGCTGGGGTGCGATGGCGCGCGCAGCCGGGTGCGCAAGGTGGCAGGCCTGTCCTTCGAGGGGGAGACGTACGCTGACGCCTGCATGCTGGCGGACGTGCGCGTGGACTGGTCGCTGGAGTCGGGCGAGCTGTACCTCCTCCCCTCCACGCACGGCATGATGGTGCTCTTCCCCATGCCGGGAGAGGGACGCTTCCGCGTCGTCGCCATCCTGCCGCGCGACGGACTGACGGGGCCGGAGGACACGGCACCCCTCTCGCTGGAGGAGATGCAGGCGCTGGTGGACCGCATGGCGCCCGTGCCCGCGCGTCTGAGCGAGCCCCGCTGGATGACCCGCTACCGGCTGCACCGCCGGGGCGTTTCTCACTATCGCCAGGGGCGCGTGTTCCTCGCGGGTGACTCCGCGCACATCCACAGCCCGGCGGGCGGGCAGGGGATGAACACCGGCATCCAGGACGCCTACAACCTGGCGTGGAAGCTGGCGCTGGTGACGCGGGGGCGCGCACCGGAGTCGCTGCTCGACACCTATGAGCTGGAGCGGCACCCGGTGGGGCAGAAGCTGCTGGAGGGCACGGATCGGCTGTTCGGGCTGATCGCGCATGGAGGCGTGGCGACGCGGCTGCTGCGCGCGTATGTGATGCCCCGCGTCGCGCGGCCCCTGCTGGGCAACCGCTTCGTGCAGCGCCGGATGGCCCGCTTCGTCTCGCAGCTCGGCATCCACTACCGGGAGAGCCCTCTCTCCACCGAGCACCTCTGGAACAACGAGGAGGGACCGGCGCCCGGGGAGCGTGTGCCGGAGCTGCCGGTGCGTGGGGAGGGCGTGGAGCGCCTGCATGAGGTGCTGCGAGGCCCGCGGCATACGCTGCTGCTGTTCACGGGCCTGGAGCCGGAGGCGAAGGAGCGGGAGTCCCTGGTGGCCCTCGCGCGCCAGTGGGAGGAGGCCTACGGGCCAGAGCTGTTGAAGGCGCGAGTGGTGGTGGCGGGGGAGGGGTCGCCGGGCCCGGGCGTGCTGGCCGATGAGAGCGGTGCCATGCATCGCCGTTTCGGAGCGAGGACGGCGTGCTTCTACCTGGTGCGTCCGGACGGGTACGTGGGGCACCGCGCGAGGCCCGTCGAGCCCCGGCACCTGGCGACGGAGCTGGCCCGGCGACTGGGCCCGCCTCGGGAGCCCTCGGGCGAGCGAGTCACGGGTTGAGCCCGTCCAGGCCGCTCGCTCTCACCCCTGGGCGGGCGCGGACGCGCGGCGGTTGACGGCACCCACCACCGTGCGCCAGGCGGTGGCGATGAGGATGATGGTGCCTCCCACCATCGCCCAGGGACCGGGCTGCTCGCCCGCGAGGAGGAAGGTCCACACGGGGTTGAGCACCGGCTCGAGCAGGATGAGCAGCGAGGCCTCCACCGCTGGCGTGTGCTGGATGCCCCGGTGGAAGAGCGTGTAGGCGAGGCCGAGCTGGAACACCCCGAGGAAGAGCAGCAACCCCACGTCCAGGGGCGTGGGCGTGGGGCCTCCCAGCGCGGGGACCAGCACGCTGGCGCCGGCGATGAGGTTGCCCCAGACCAGCACCACCGGACCCTCCTCGTTCACCGCGCGCAGGCCGAGGATGGTGAGGGCGAAGGCCACGCCCGCGGCCAGTGCCGTGAGGTTGCCCCCGAGCTGGCCGGGAGCCAGCTGGTCCAGGAAGAAGAGGCTCAGCCCGAGGAGGAAGACGGGCACCGCCAGCAGCTCGCCCCGGGTGGGGCGCTCGCGCAGCAGCAGCGGGGAGAGCAGCAGCACGTACAGCGGCGCGGTGTCCTGCAGGAAGATGGCGTTGGCCGAGGTGGTGAGCCTGTTGGCGATGATGAAGAGCACCACCGTGGTCGCATAGGCCACCGACACGCCCAGCCCGCGCCGGGACGGGAGGCGCCGGCCGGCGGGGAAGGCCAGCGCGAGCACCAGCGCGGCCACCAGCGAGCGCCCGGAGGCGAGCTGCCAGGCGGACAGGGTGGACAGCTTCACGGCCGCACCCGCCGTGGACCAGAGCACGGCGGCGGCGAGCAGGTAGAGTCGGGAGCGGAGCATGGGTCGGGCTTCGACTCTAGCCGCAATCCTTTCCGCTCTCGCTCGTGTCCTGAAGGAGTGAAGTTTGCTTTACGCGCCGCCCGGCGGTGCAGTCAGATGGACGCCCGCGGCTCGTACCGCTCGTGACGGAGAGAAACCGATGGCCGAGAAATGGGACAAGCAGCTCATGGACTTCCTCAAGCGCACCGGTGAGGAGCTCAAGCGCACCGGTGAGGATCTCAAGATCGAGGCACGGCGCCTGGTCAAGGAGGTGAAGGACCCCGAGAAGCAGGCCATGGTGAAGGAGGGGCTCGCCAACCTGCGCACCTGGGCGGTGCAGACGGGCAAGCAGGCGGCCGAGAACCTCGAGTCGGCCGTCCGTCGGGTGGAGGAGGCCGTCGAGGAAGCCTTCGTGAAGCCGGGCGTCTCCGCTCCGGAGGAGACCGCCGCGCCTTCGCCGACCCCCGCCCCGGAGGCGAAGAAGGCCCCCGCGAAGAAGGCCCCCGCGAAGAAGGCTCCCGCGAAGAAGGCCGCCCCCAAGTCCATCGGCCGCAAGAAGCCTGCCCCCCCCTCCCCCTGACAGGTGTCCATCCTCCCTGGAATCGTCCTCCTGGAATCCTCCAGGGGGAAACGGTTCCCGCCCCGGAGCCTCCCTGGCGGTTGGATCGGCCCGCGCCCCGTGACATAGTGCGCACGTGGCCGGCTCCGATAGTGACGCGAAGAGTAATTTCCATACGGACATTTCACAGGACGTCATCGACGCGGCGGTGAAGAGCGTCGAGCGTCATGTACACCCCCCTCCCGAGGAGGACGCGGGAGAGGTCTCCCTGGAGCTGGAGGTCCCCGAGACCGGCTCCGTGGAGTTCTCCGCCGAAGCTCCTTCCGAGGACGGGGAGCTGGAGCAGGCTCGCCGCGAGCTGGAGGAGCTCCGCTCCCAGCTCGAGTTCAGCCAGGCTCGTAGCCGCGAGACGATGGAGCGCCTCAAGGAGAGCCACGAGCGCGCTCTTCGCGCCACGGCCGACCTGGAGAACTACAAGAAGCGCGCGCAGAAGGAGAAGGAGGAGGTCCAGAAGTTCGGCGCCGAGCGCCTGCTCAAGGATCTGCTCCCGGTGATGGACAACCTGGATCGCGCGCTGGACGCGGCGAGCAGGTCCACCGACTTCGAGAGCTTCCTCAAGGGCGTGGAGATGACGCGCAAGTCCTTCGAGTCCGCGCTCGGCAAGAATGGGGTGAAGGCCTTCTCCGCGGTGGGCCAGCCTTTCGATCCGCGCCTCCACGAGGCGATGCAGCAGGTGGAGACGGCGGCGGTGCCCGAGGGACATGTGGCCTTCGAGGCCGTACGCGGCTACACCCTCAACGAGCGGCTGGTGCGCCCGGCGCTCGTGGGGGTGGCTCGCGCGCCCGCCGTGGCCGAGGCGCCCGCTAGCGAGCCTCAGACGGACGCAGCACCTGGCGGTGAGCCCGCGGGGGGGGCCTCCGCTTCCGAGCAGACCGGAACCACTCCCGCAGGGAGCCAGTAAGACGTATGGGCAAGGTGATTGGAATCGATCTGGGCACGACCAACTCCTGCGTCGCCGTCATGGAGGGCGGCGAGCCGGTGGTCATCCCCAATAGCGAAGGCAGCAGGACCACTCCTTCCATGGTGGGCTTCACCGACTCCGGAGAGCGGCTGGTGGGCCAGATTGCCAAGCGGCAGGCCATCACCAACCCGGAGAACACGGTCTTCGCCGTCAAGCGGTTGATCGGCCGCAAGTTCGACGCTCCCGAGTCCAAGAAGGCCATCGGGGTGAGTCCCTTCAAGATCGTCCCCAGCCCGAACGGGGATGCCTGGGTCGAAATCCGCGGCAAGGGCTACAGCCCGCCGGAAGTCAGCGCCATCGTCCTCCAGAAGATGAAGCAGACGGCGGAGGACTACCTCGGCGAGCCCGTCGCCGAGGCGGTCGTCACCGTCCCCGCCTACTTCAACGACAGCCAGCGCCAGGCCACCAAGGACGCCGGCCGCATCGCCGGCCTCAACGTGCTGCGCATCATCAACGAGCCCACCGCCGCGGCGCTCGCCTACGGCCTGGACAAGGTGGGGGATGGCTCCTCCGAGCGCATCGCCGTGTACGACCTGGGCGGCGGCACCTTCGATATCTCCATCCTGGAGCTCACCTCGGGCGTCTTCGAGGTGAAGAGCACCAACGGCGACACCTTCCTGGGCGGCGAGGACTTCGATCAGCGGCTCATCGACTTCCTGGCCCAGCGCTTCGCCGAGCAGAACAACGGGATGGATCTGCGCAAGGACCGGATGGCGCTGCAGCGGCTGAAGGAGGCCTCCGAGCGCGCCAAGCACGAGCTGTCCAGCGCCGAGGAGACGGAGGTCAACCTCCCCTTCATCACCGCGGACGCCACCGGCCCCAAGCACCTCACCGAGACGCTCGAGCGCGCCGCCTTCGAGTCGATGGTGGCCGACCTCGTCGAGCGCTCCATCGAGCCATGCCGCATCGCCCTCAAGGACGCCGGCATCACCGCGCAGCAGATCAACCAGGTGCTGCTGGTGGGCGGCATGACGCGCATGCCCGCGGTGCAGCAGAAGGTGAAGGCCTTCTTCGGCAAGGAGCCGCACAAGGGCATCAACCCGGACGAGGTCGTCGCCGTGGGCGCGGCCATCCAGGGCGGCGTGCTCAAGGGCGAGGTGAAGGACGTCCTCCTGCTGGACGTCACGCCCCTGTCGCTGGGCGTGGAGACGGCCGGCGGTGTCTTCACGAAGATCATCGACAAGAACACCACCATCCCCTGCAAGAAGAGCCAGGTGTTCTCCACCGCGGCGGACAACCAGCCGCTGGTGAGCGTCCACGTGCTCCAGGGCGAGCGCGAGATGGCGGTGGACAACAAGACGCTGGCGCGCTTCGAGCTGGTGGGCATCCCTCCCGCGCCCCGCGGCGTGCCGCAGATCGAGGTCTCCTTCGACATCGACGCCAACGGCATCGTGCATGTGAGCGCCAAGGACCTGGGGACCGGCAAGGTCCAGCAGGTGCGCGTGGTGAGCAACTCGGGCCTCTCCGAGGCCGAAATCGAGGCGATGATCGCCGAGGCGCAGACCCATCAGTCCGACGACAAGCTCAAGAAGGAGCTGGCCGATCTGCGCAACAACGCCGACTCCCTCGTCTACACCACCGAGAAGAGTCTGGAGGAGTACGGCAACGTCCTCTCGGACAAGGATCGCGAGGACATCCGCGCCGACATGGACAACCTCAAGTCGGCGCTCCAGCAGGGGGATGCCAACGCCATCCGTGAGGCCTTCCAGCGCCTGGAGGCCAGCGCCTACCGCATCGCCGACGCCCTCTACGCGGATCAGCAGAAGTCCGGCTCTTGACGTTGGTGCGGAGCCCCTTCCCGGGAGCCTGCCTCCCGGTGTTCAATGGGCACCGTGGAATTCCAGTCGCTCGAAGCAGAGGTCGCGTTCCTGCGCGGCTTCGCCGCCGTGGTGAGGATGGCGGATGACATCCTCGAGGATTGCCTGGAACGGGGTCTGAGCCTCGATGCGGGCGTGGATGTCTTCCTCACCCAGTGCGCGAGGTTGATGCACGCCAGCGCCGGTTTCGTCTCCCTGAGAGGGACGAAGGGGCCGGTGCTCACCCGGGTGCTGGGAACGTTGGGGGTGGACGTCTTCGAGGCGGCGAAGTGGCAGGGCGCCCACCGTCTGGCCGACGGACGCATGCTCTTCTGCGCTCCGCTGGCGCTCGGCCGGCTGGAGCTGGGCACGCTGGGGCTGGTGGTGGAGGGCCACTTCGAGGACGAGGGCCGGCTGGTGCTGAAGCTGGTGGAGGCCGTCGGCGAGCAGCTCGACAACGCGGTGCTGTCCTTCCTGGCGCTCACGGAGGGCCGGAGCGTACTGGAGCGGCTGGACGAGCTGGATGAAACGGAGGATCCGGTCACGGGTCCACGTGGGCGGATCGGCCGCTACGAGCTGGTGACGCCGCTGGGTACCGGCGGCATGGCACAGGTGCTGGTGGCGCGCACGCGCGGTCCCGAGGGGCTGGGCAGGCTGGTGGCCCTCAAGCGGATCCTCCCGCACCTGGCGTCGGATGAGGAGATCGTCAAACAGTTCCTGGACGAGGCGCGCATCGGTCTGCGGCTGGCGCACCCCAACCTCGTCACCTTCCATGACTTCGGCGAGTCGCAGGGCGCGTACTACCTGGTGATGGAGCTGGTGCGAGGGGTGGACTTCGATCGGTTGCTGAAGAGCTTCCGGCCGCCTCCGACGGTGGTGGTGTCCATCGTCATCCAGGCGCTTCATGGGCTGCACGCGGCCCACGCGCTGCGAGGCGAGGACGGGGCGCCGATGAACCTGGTGCATCGGGACCTGTCACCGCACAACCTGATGGTGGGCTTCGACGGGCGGGTGAAGGTGCTGGACTTCGGCGTGGCCAAGGCGCGGGCCCAGCGCACGGTGACGCTGCCCGGCATCGTGAAGGGCAAGCCCCTCTACATGTCGCCGGAGCAGGCGCGAGGCCAGCGGCTGGATGCGCGGAGCGATCTCTTCTCCATGGGCCTCATCCTCTACGAGGCCCTCGCCGGAGTGCGCGCCTTCGATCGCGGTGACGAGCTGGAGTCCATGCAGGCCATCTGCGAGGACCACCTGAGCCGGCCGACCCGGATTCCTCCGCCGGTGTGGGAGGTGATGGAGCATGCCCTGGCGAAGGAGCCCGCGGATCGCTACTCCACCGCGCTGGGGATGGCGGAGGCGCTGGCCCGGGCCTGCCCGCCCGTCCGCGAGTCGGAGATCGCCCACCTCGTATGCACGCAGTTTCCCGAGCGCCTGGGCGGTTTCGAGCGCCTGGAACGCCAGTACCTGCAGGGCCAGGGGACGGGCGGGCAGACCCGGGTGCGCCCGTCCATCCGGTCGGGCCGCTGAACCGCGTCGGCTCTCTCCCCCGCCGTGGAGAGGCCTGGGGTGAGGGCGTGGACCCTCACCCCGAGTGAGTACACCTGACTCCTACTGACGCTTGTTCCGCTCATCCTCCTCGCTGAGGCCGATGCGGCGGGGGCCTTCGACCTCGCCGCTGCCGCGGATCTCCACTTCCTCGCGGCGGAGGGGCTCGGAGACGCGGCGCTCCTCTGCGACCTCGTCCTTGCGGATGACGACCTCCTCGTCCACCACGGCGCGCTTGCGGGCTTCGACCTCCTCGGCACGCAGGGGCACCGTCACCGTCTCCTCCTGGAAGGAGGCGTGCATGGCGGGCCGCTCCGTCACCGAGCGGCGCTCCACGCGTACGCGCTCGCGGCGGATGGGTACCTCCACCGTCTTCGTCTCCTCCACCACGTCCTTGTGGATGCGCACTTCACCGACATCCACTGGGCGCGTGGAGATCTCCAGTTCCTCCTTGTACACGGGGATGGTCACCTCGCCGCTGCGCTCGGTGAGCTTGCGCTCGCCCTCGGTGGGCTCCGCCGACGTCACCGGGCTGGTCCCGATCCCCTCTTGCGCGGCGAGGCCCTCATGCGCTCCATAGGGCACTTCGTCCGAGACGCTCCGCAGGCTCTCCTTGCCGTGCGTCAGGATGATGTCGCCGGCGCGGATGTCGCTGATCTCCGAGAAGCGGCAGGCATAGTCCTTGGGGAAGAACAGGCCCTTCTCGATGTGGAACTCCGTCTGGCCTACGGCATACACCTTGCCAAGCTTGTGGCCGTCGGCGCTGCGAACCGTCATGCCCTCCTTGATGTCGCCAGGCTGAAACATGTGCGCCTCCTTGCTCGCGAACTGTTTCCTTTCAAAAGGATGGGGACGGGAGGGGACGGCGGCATGTGTTCGGAGCTGGGCGTGCCCTGTCGCCTGTTCGCGGGGCGAGGGGAGGAGGTACGCCACGAGGGGCCGACGGATGGCCTCCGTTCATGCATGAGGCTGGGGGTTGGAGCGGGCGGGCGTGCCTGGCCGTCATGATGGCTGCTTGACCCACCTATCACATCCCCATACAAAATCAGGGTCCACTCCAGGCCCGAGAGGAAGCCCTGCATGCGTCGAACCGCTCCCCTGCTGCTCGCCGTGCTCGCCCTGCTGGCGGCCGGTTGTGAGAAGAAGACGCGGCAGCCGGCGGTCGGAGAGGAGCAGAAGGGTGGGGCGGAGCAGCCGGTGGTTCGCGAGGCGCCCGGGGAGGAGGACACCCTCTTGTTGGGGGAGGTGGGGAGCCTCACCGGGGCCCAGGCCACCTTCGGTGTCTCCACCCGCAATGGAATCGAGCTGGCCCTCGAGGAGGCCAACGCGGCCGGGGGCGTGAAGGGCAAGAAGCTGGCGGTGCGCGTCTATGACGACCAGGGCAAGCCCGAGGAGGCCGCTCAGGCCGTCACCCGCCTCATCACCCAGGACAAGGTGTTGCTCATCCTCGGTGAGGTGGCCTCGTCCAACTCCATCGCCATGGCGGAGAAGGCCCAGCCGGCCGGCGTGCCGATGATCACCCCCTCCTCCACCAACGTGGAGGTCACCCAGAAGGGCGACTACATCTTCCGCGTCTGCTTCACCGACCCCTTCCAGGGCTATGTGATGGCGAAGTTCGCCGCCGACCACCTGAAGGTGAAGAAGGTGGCCATCCTCCAGGACAACAAGAGCGCCTACTCCATGGGCCTCTCGGACGTGTTCACCGAGAAGTTCCAGGGGATGGGGGGCAGGATTACGACCCGGGAGAGCTACTCGCAGGGAGACACGGACTTCCGCGCGCAGCTCACCGCCATCAAGAAGACGCGGCCGGAGGCGGTGTACGTGCCAGGCTACTACAGCGACGTGGGCGTGATTGCCCGCCAGGCGCGCGAGCTGGGGCTGATGGTGCCGCTGCTGGGCGGCGATGGCTGGGACTCGGAGAAGCTGTTCGAGCTGGGCGGCAGCGCGATTCAGGGCAGCTACTTCTCCAACCACTACTCTCCGGACAGCCCGGAGCCCCGGGTGAGGCAGTTCATCGACCGCTACAAGAAGGCCTATGGGGGCGTGCCGGACAGCATGGGGGCGCTCGGCTACGACGCGGCCCGGGTGGCCATCGCCGCGCTCGAGCGCGCCGAGAGTCTCACGGGCCCGGCCATCCGGGATGCGATTGCCCAGACGAAGGACTTCCCCGGCGTGGCGGGCACCATCACCCTCGACGAGAACCGGAATGCGGTGAAGCCCGCCGTCGTCCTCCAGGTGGAGGAGGGCAAGACCCGGTTCGTCACCACCGTGAATCCCTGATGTCCGAGCTCATCCAGCACCTCATCAACGGCATCGCCACCGGCACCATCTACGCGCTCGTCGCGCTGGGCTACACGATGGTGTACGGCGTGCTCAAGCTCATCAACTTCGCCCACGGCGACGTGATGATGGTCGGCGTCTACATGGGCTATGCGACGGCCTTCGCGCTGGGGCGGGAGGCGCGGAGCTCCCTGTGGGGCGTGCTGCTCATCTTCCTGGTGGCCATGGCGGGCTGCGCGCTGCTGGGTCTGATCATCGAGCGTTTCGCCTACCGTCCCTTGCGCGAGAAGCCGCGGCTCACCGCGTTGATCACGGCCATTGGCATCTCGTTCGCGCTCTCCTACGGCTTCCAGCTCGACATCGGCTTCCTGCCGGGCGCGGCGCCGAGGGCCTTCCCGCAGATCATCCAGCCGGTGCAGTGGTTCACCCTGGGGGATCCGGAGTTTCCAGACGTGGTGCTGTGGAACTGGCAGGTGCTGTCGCTGCTGGTGGCGGTGGGGATGATGGGGGGATTGCAGTTCCTGGTGTACCGCACGCGCTTCGGCCGGGCGATGAGGGCGGTGTCGCACGACCACCGGGTGGCGGCGCTGATGGGCATCCCCACGGACCGGGTGATCGCGGTGACGTTCATGCTCGGCAGCGCGCTGGCGGCGGGGGCGGGGCTGCTGTACGCCATCAAGGACACCTCGGTGAGTCCGATGATGGGGTTGATGGTGGGGCTGAAGGCCTTCGTGGCGGCGGTCATCGGAGGGATTGGCAACGTGCCGGGGGCCATGGTGGGAGGGTTGTTGCTGGGGCTGGTGGAGGAGTTCGTGGTGGGTTACGCGGCGAGCACCTGGCGCGACGCGGTGGCCTTCGGGTTCCTCATCATCGTGCTGCTCGTGCGCCCCGGCGGGTTGTTCGGCCGGGTGGCGGCGGAGAAGGTCTGACCGCGCATGGATGACGCCGTCGTCGTCACGCCGGGCAAGGTGCCCGGGATTCCCGCCCCGCTCCGGGGCCTCTTCCCCCTGCTCGTGGCGCTGCCGGTGCTGTTCGGCCTGCAATGGGCGCTGAGCGACGCTCCGTTCGCCACCTACCTGCTGTCGGTGATGGGGGTGAACGTCATCCTCGCGGTGAGCCTCAACATCGTGAACGGGATGACGGGGCAGTTCTCCATCGGCCACGCGGGCTTCATGGCGGTGGGGGCCTATGTGTCGGGCGTGCTGTCGCTGGCGCTGAAGGAGGTGGCCATCTCCGGCCTGCCGGTGGTGCTGAGCGACCAGCTCTTCTTCGTGGCAGCGCTGCTCACCGGAGGCGTGGCCGCGGCGGTGTGCGGCTTCCTGGTGGGCCTGCCCTCGTTGCGGCTGCGCGGGGACTACCTGGCGATCGTCACGCTGGGCTTCGGGGAGATCATCCGCGTGGTGGTGCAGAACACGGAGGTCTTCGGTCGAGCGCTGGGGCTGAGCGGGACTCCGCAGACGTCCTCGGTGGCGATGGTGGGCTTCTGGGTGTTCGTGGTGGTGCTGGTGTCGCGGCGCATCGCCGGTTCCAGCCACGGCCGCAGCCTGTGGGCCATCCGCGAGGACGAGGTGGCCGCGGAGGCCATGGGCGTGGACACCACGGGCTACAAGGTGCGCGCCTTCGTGGTGAGCTCCTTCTTCGCGGGGGTGGCCGGCGCGCTGTTCGCCCACTTCGTGCCCATCATCAACCCCAACTCCTTCACCTTCGTGAAGTCGATGGAGATCGTCGTGATGGTGGTGCTGGGCGGATTGGGCTCCACCTCGGGGGCCATCCTGGCGGCGGTGTTCCTCACGCTGCTGCCAGAGGGGATGCGCTCGGCCTTCACCGCCATGAGCGAGGAGGGGAGCAGCCTGGCGCAGCAGGTGGATCAGATTCGCATGCCGGTGTACGGCGTGCTGCTGGTGGTGTTGATGCTGTCGAGGCCGCAGGGGTTGTTCGGCACGAGGGAGCTGTGGGACGTGCTGCCGCGATGGATGGCGCGTCGTCGGAAGGGGCAGTCGTGAGCGGGCCGCTGCTGGAGGCGGTGGGGGCGGGCATCCAGTTCGGAGGCCTGCGGGCGCTCGCGGACTTCAACCTCGCCATCCACCAGGGAGACCTGCAGGGGCTCATCGGGCCCAACGGCGCGGGCAAGACGACCGCGTTCAACGTGCTGACGGGCGTGTACCAGCCCACCGAGGGCGAGGTGCGGGTGGCCGGGCGGCCGGTGGCCGGGTGGCTGCCGCATCAAATCAACCACCTCGGGCTGGCGCGCACCTTCCAGAACATCCGTCTGTTCCGGGCGCTGACGGCGCTGGACAACGTGAAGGTGGCGTGCCGGGCCCAGGGGGCGCTGCACCCCGAGGGGGTGGGGCCGGGCGCGAAGCTGAAGGGCGCGCTGCGCAACTACCGGGACTGGTGGCGGGCGCTGCTGCTCACCCCGGGCTTCCAGCGGGAGGAGCGCGAGCTGACCGGGCAGGCCGAGCACCTGCTGGAGGTGATGGGGCTGTCGCACCGCCGGGACGAGGAGGCGGGCAGCCTTCCCTACGGCGAGCAGCGGCGGCTGGAGATCGCCCGTGCGCTGGGGACGAAGCCGAGGGTGCTGCTGCTCGACGAGCCCGCGGCGGGCATGAACACCCGCGAGAAGGCGGACCTGATGGTGCTCATCCGCAAGCTGCGCGATGACTTCCAGCTCGGCGTGCTCGTCATCGAGCACGACATGAAGCTCGTCATGGGCATCTGCGAGCACATCACCGTGCTGGACCACGGCGAGACGATTGCCCGGGGCGACCCCGCGCAG
>QKJM01000662.1 GCA_003249315.1 Archangium sp. | reverse complement strand
GCGAGCGAAGAAGGCGGCGAGGTCGGCGGGGCCCACACCGAGATCCCGCTCGAGGAGGAAGTCGCGCAGGGCGTCGGCGACCTCGCGCGCCGAGCCGGGCCGGTCCTCCGGAGCGGAGGAGAGGGTGTGACGCAGCAGGGTCCACAGGGCCGGAGGGATTCCAGGTAGTGACTCGAGGCGTTGCACATCGAAGGCGCCGATGCGCTGGAGCACCTGGGGATCATCTCCGTCGAAGAGGGGGCGTCCCGCGAGCAGTTCGTAGAGCAACAGCCCGAGACGGAAGAGATCGCCCCTCGGCCCCTCCAGGCGTCCCAGGGCCTGCTCCGGGGAGACGTAGTCGCACTCGGTCTCGATGCCCCCGCCGAGATCCACGAGCTTCACCTCGCCCCCACAACCGAGCCGCACATGGCATGGGTGCAGGGAGGGCCGATGGGAGGCAGGGGCTGGGCCGAGGCGGGCATGAATGACGTCGAGGCCCTCCGCCACCCGCCCGACGATGAAGCACGCCTCACGCAACCCCAGTGTCAGCCGGCGTACACGGACGGCCTGGAGGAGCGTGCGCAGATCCTCCCCGTCCACGAACTCGAGAACCCGGTAGACGCTGCCATTGCCCTCGCCCTGCTCGAGTACCCGCACGACATTGGGGTGCTCGAACTCGGCGAAGGCTCTCGCCGCGCGCAGGAAGGAGCCGGAGAAGTCGGCATCGCGCGCGTAGGCGGGCAGGAGTCGCTCGATGAACACGGGCCGCCCCGGCCCCTCGGCACCCACCGCCCTGCCGAGGAACACCTCCGACACGGCCTTCGTCGCCAACCACTGAATGATTCGATACGTCCCCACGAGAGCCCCCGGCTTCCCATCGCCACCTGCCCGCCTCACGCCGACACAGGCAGCCTGGGCACCGACGAGAAGCTAGGAGGCTTTCTCCGACTGGCAGCCCTCCCTCGGGTGGGAAGGCTCTGCCATCGGGTCGACAGAGCCCGTCGGAGCCACTGAGAGGACGGCGGAGGCCCGACGAGGCGTGGGAGGCCCAGCGAACCCCGCCCCCAGTACCAGGGCGAAGGCCTGCGAGAACTGCACGTGGAAGAGCGGATCGTGCAAGAGCGAGAGCAGGCAGAAGAAGATGAGCCCACCCAGCGCGCCCAGGCCCTCGGGCCTCGACAGGGGGAGGCGCCAGGCCAGCCACGCCAGCAGGCCGAGGAAGAGGAGCACCCCGGGGAGGCCCGTCTCCGCGGCCATGCTGAGGAACTGGTTGTGGGACTTGCCCGGGTGCTCGCGCGCCTGCTGGGGCATGTCCGGTGTGGCGTAGAGGCGCGCCTGGAAACGCCCCGGCCCCACACCGGTGAGAGGGTGCTCCCGGAAGGCCAGCAGGCCCGTCTCCAGCAGCGCGGAGCGATTCCCGGAGCCCTTGTCCGAGGCGCTGGTGAGAAAGCGCTCGCGCAGGGGCCGGTTGAGGGTCAGCGTCAGCAGGGCCAGCCCCACCACCGCGACGAAGGTCGGCACCGCCACGCGCCGCGGCAGCCCGAGCAGCACCTGAAGCCCCAGGACCGCCACCAGGGCCACACTGGCCGCGCGCGCGTACGGGAAGAGCCCCACCGAGACGAGTCCTACCACCGCCACCACCAGCGCCACCGCGCGCCGCCTCCCCCTCAGCCGCAGCCCCACGCCCAGCGCGAAGGCCACCGCCAGGCCCCCCATGTGCGAGAACTTCAGCCGGTGGAAGAGCAGCCCTCCGGCCATGAAGCGCCCCTCGGTGCCGGGAACGGCCTCATAGACACGGGCGAAGGGCAGACGCGTCCAGGCGAGCGGCTTCCAGGCCTCCAGCGACGGCCACACGCCATAGTGCTGCAGCCCCGCCACCGCGCACGACAGCAGGAACACCGTGCCCAACACCCACGCCAGCCGCACCCGCCGCGCATCCGACAAGGAGCCCAGGGCCACCGCCGCCACGGGGATGCCCACGAAGTCCAGCAGGCGGGCCACGCCGGTGCCGCTCGGAGGACGCCCGGCGAGCAGCGGCACCAGCAGCGCCCAGCCCAGGAAGGCCACCAGCGGCGCCCACACGCGCAGCGCTCCGCGCACGGTGGTGTCCCCATGCCGAGCCACCACCAGCGAGCCCAGCGCACAACCCACCAGCCCCGCAGCCGCCAGCGCCTCCACGAAGAGGACGCCTACGCCCCACAGGGCCAGGAAGACGAGGAACCAGCGCTCGAGCACCTCGGTCCGAACCTTCATGCGCCACGCCTTCTCAGCCAGCTCTCACCCTGGAGCCACAGCAGGCCCGCCGCCACCAGCAACAGCACGGGCGGTACCCATGCGGCCACCGCCGGCGCCAGGCGCTCGGTGAGCACCAACGTGCGGGCCACCACCATCAATCCCCACATCGTCACGGAGATGAGCAGCCCCTCGACGAGCGCCGCCGTCAAGTGCCCCTTTCGCCCCGGCCGCAGCGCCAGGCCCACCGCCAGCAGCGCCGCGGGGATGCCCGCCAGCGGGTAGGAGAAGCGGTTGTGCAGAGCCAGCAAGAACTGTCGCGTCTCCAGCCCCAGCTCTCCGCGGGCTCCAATCTGCTCGCGCAACACCGGCACCCGCATCTGCTCCGGCCTGCCGGGACGGATGCGGAAGGCGTCCGCCGGCACACCGAAGTCGTACTCGCCCGACTCCACCACACGCACCTCGGACTCTCCCTTCCGTCCGAAGGTGCGCTCCATCACGTTGCCCAACCTCCAGCGGCTGCCCTCCAGCGGCTGCATCGTCTCCGCGTCCAGGCGCCTCGCCAGCCGGAAGTCCGGGGTGACGGTGAGGATGGAGACGTTCTGGAAGCCCTCCTGCAGGCTGCCTCCGCGCAGGTGGAAGATGTGCTCGCCGCGCCGGAACCACTGCTTGGGCGTGTGGTACAGGCCCCAGTCACCCCAGCGGTTGAAGCGCTTGACGGTGATCTCCTCCACACGCCGGGACGCCTCGGCCCCCACCCACTCGTCGAAGGCCACCAGCCCCACGCAGGCCAACCCCACGCACAGCAGCACTGGCAGATAGAGGGCGGAAGGCCCGAAGGTGAGGGCCCTCATGGCCGTCACCTCCCCGCGCTTACGCAACGAGGACACCGTGGCTCCCGCCGCCAGCAGCAGCGCCGCCGGCCCGAGCTGCTGCGTCGTCACCAGCGCCTTGTTGGCGTACAGAACCAGCACGTCCCACGCCGTCCCGTTGGCGTAGATGCGAGCCCGGTCCACATAGTCCACCACGAGGAACACCGTCAGCACCGCGGCGAAGATGCCCACCGCGAACTGCACGTACGTGCGCAACACATAGCGAAAGAGCGTCCCGCTCACCGCACCGTCCCCGAGCGGGTGACTCGGTAGAGGGCCACCAGCCCCACCACGCAGAAGAGGACGTTGGCGAGCTGCCCCGCCACCAGCACCGGCAGCTTCCCCTGCTGGCCGAGCTGCTCGAAGTACCGCATCAGCAGGTAGAAGATGACGTAGCCGCCCAGGGTGAGCAGGTAGCCCCACGCCCGCCCTCCTTGCCTGCGACCGATGGCCAGGGGAGTACCCACCAACGCGAAGGCCAGCGGCGCCATCGCGTGCCCCAGCCGGTTGTGCAGCGCCATCAGGAAGGGCTTCGGATCCTCCCCATTGCGCTCGGCCTCCTCGGCCGCCTCCAGCAGTTCGCTCGGGGTGAGCTCCTCCTTGGGCGAGCGGAAGCGGTTGCGCCGCCCCATGTTGCCCTCCACGCCCACGGCGATCTCCCCCTTCTCGAAGGTGACGACCGCATAGTCCGTGGTGGAGTGGCTGGAGCGGTGCGCCTCGCCATCGCCGAGCACCAGCGTCAGCACCTGTCCGGCCCCATCCGTGTCCACCCGCCCCTTCCTGGCCAGCATCAGCAGCGGCGCGGACGGCTCGCGGTCATCGTGCAGCAGCACGTTCGTCCACTCCCGCTGCCGGCCCTCCACCCGCTCCGCGTAGAGGGTGAGGTGGCTCAGGTCCTCGTAGAAGACACCCGCCTTCACGTCGCCCACCACGTTCTTCTTGATGATCTCGGCGACGAACTCCTTCACCCCCGTCAGGCCCCACGGCTCGGCGGAGGAGGTGAGCAGCAGCATCAACCCGGCGAGCACCGCCCCCACGGCCAGCGGCCCGGCGAGGAGCTGTGCCGGACCGATGCCCAGCGCCTGCAGCGCGGTGAGTTCCCGATCCTCCGCCAGCCGACCCAGCCCCAGGAGAATGGCCAGCAGGAAGGCGATGGGCAGCGCCATCATCAGGAAGTGCGGTGTGAGGTAGAGGATGATGCGCCCGAAGTCCTCCAACGTCACGGAGGAACCGAGCAGCACGTCCGTCCCCCGCAGGAACTGCATGGTGAGCAGCAGCAGGAAGAGGAAGGCCACCCACACCCCGAGGGGGACGAGCAACTCCCGGAGCAGATAGCGCGCGAGCAGCTTCACGGCGTCTTCCGAGACTGCAGCCCCTTGGCACCGATATCCCGGCGGAAGTGCATGCCCTCGAAGCGGATGTGGGTCGCGGTGTCATAGGCCCGGCGCCGCGCCTCTTCCAGATCCGCCCCTCGCGCGCACACGGTGAGCACCCGACCCCCGGAGGTGAACCACTCGCCGCCCTTCTCCTCCACGCCCGCGACGAAAACCGGGGCCTCCTCGGGCACCGTGTCCACGCCCTCTATCCGGTCTCCGCGACGAGGAGACTCTGGGTAGCCCCGGGCTGCGAGCACCACGCCCACCGAGGCCCCCGGGTGTACCAACAGCGGGCGCGACTCCAGCCGGCCGTGCGCACAGGCCTCCAACAACGGCAGCACGTCCTCGGCGAGCTGCATCATCAGCACCTGGGTCTCCGG
>QKJM01000494.1 GCA_003249315.1 Archangium sp. | reverse complement strand
GAGCAGCGCTTCGGCCGCGAGGGGGACAACGCGGATCTCGGCCGTCTGCTGATTCTCGGGCAGCGGCTGCCTCGTCGCCCGGACAGGTTCCAGCGCAAGTTGTACCTCTCCGCCTTCCAGTCCCACCTCTTCAACCTCGCCCTCGCGGACCGCCTGCGGGCCGGTACCCTCGACTCCGCCCTCCTCGGTGATGTGCTCCGCCGCGAGGACTCCGGTGGGCTCTTCGTCTGCGAGGACCCGGCCGTGGATGGGCCTCGCGTCGCCGCCTTCGAGGTGAGCCCCGCCGGGCCCCTCTTCGGGCCGAAGATGCCCGCCGCCGCCCATTCCGTCGCCGAGGCCGAGGCGCGGCTGCTCGCGGAGGCCGGTGTCACCCTGGAGGACTTCCGCCGTGGTGGCGATGAGACCCAGGGCGCCCGGCGTCCCTACCGTGTCCGGTTGGGAGAGGCTTCACTGGAGGCGGAGGGGGAGGACCTGTTGCTCTCCTTCTCGCTGCCTCGCGGGGCCTACGCCACCGAGGTCCTGCACGAGCTGTTGAAGGACGGGTAATCCCTCACCCCAGCCCTCTCCCAGGGGGAGAGGGAGCCTACACGGGCTCAGCCCTGTGGGCGTGGCACCCTCACCCCAGCCCTCTCCCAGAGGGAGAGGGGGGAGGGGGGCCAGTGGTCATTGCGAGACGATGTTGAACTCGGTGCGGCGGTTCTCCGCGCGTCCCTTCGCCGTGTTGTTGGGCGCGATCGGGTTCGCCTCGCCGAAGCCCACCGCCTCCAGCCGGCCCGGATCCACGCCTCGCTTGATGAGCTGCGCCAGCACCGCTTCCGCACGCTTCTGCGACAGCTTCAGGTTGGTCACTTCCTTGCCCAGCGAGTCCGTGTGGCCCTCGATGCGGATCTTCTTGATGTGCGTCGCGTCATTCAGCGCCAGCGCCACGTCGTCCAGGATGTCGAGGCTCTGCCGGCCGATGATCCTCGCCGAGCCGGACGCGAACTTGATCTGCTTCTTGATCTCGATCTTGTCCCGCTTGACGACCACCATCTTGTACTTCTTCGCGCAGCCCCGCTCCGCCTGCACGCCGTGCTCGTCCGGGCACACGTCCACGCGGTCCGGAATCCCATCGCCGTCCCTGTCCGGATCCGGGCAGCCGCGAGTCTCCTTCGGGCCCGCTTCCCCGGGGCACGGATCCAACCGGTCCGGAATCCCGTCGCCGTCCTTGTCCGGATCCGGGCAGCCGAAGTTCTCCTTCGGGCCCGCCTCCTCGGGACACGGATCCTGCCGGTCGATGATGCCATCCCCGTCCTTGTCCTCATCCGGGCACCCGGCGTTCTCCAGCGGCCCGGCCTTCAGCGGGCAGCGATCCAACCCGTCCGGAATCCCGTCGGCATCGTTGTCCAGATCCGGGCAGCCATCCTCGTCCTGGAAGTCGTCCTTGTCCTCGGGCTCGTCCGGGCACTTGTCCTGCGCGTCCTCCACGCCGTCCCCGTCGTTGTCCCGGAAGGGGCAGCCGAAGCGCTCGATGGGGCCCGGGGCGTTGGGGCACTTGTCCGCCGTGTCGATGATGCCGTCGGCGTCATTGTCGAAGTCCGGGCAGCCGTCCTCGTCCTGGAAGCCGTCCTTGTCCTCGGGCTGATCGCGGCACTGATCCTCCGGATCCATGATGCCGTCGTTGTCGGCGTCCTTGGGGGCCTCCTCCGGGCAGCCCTGGTTGGACAACACGCCGGCCGTCAGCGGGCACTTGTCGTTGCCGTCCAGCACCCCATCCCCGTCGTTGTCCGCCTCGGGGCAGCCGTCCGAGTCCTCGAAGCCGTCGAAGTCCTCCGCCCGATCCGGGCAGGGATCGTCCTTGTCGGAGATGCCGTCCCCGTCGCTGTCCCGCTCCTCGATCCGCACCACCACCTGCTGTTGCGGCTTGGAGACGATCTCCACGTGCGAGGCCTGCTGCGTCTGCTCGGCGGGAGTGTCGGGCTTGTCCTTGACCAGCACCTGCTTGGGGCCGCAGTCCTTGGAGAGGACGAGGGCCTTCTTGATGGCGTCCTCGGCGGTGCGGATGTGCTGGGAGGCTCGGTAGCTGGTGCCCTGACTGAGCTCGCCGCGGGCGAAATCCAGGTGGGCCACGGCGGTGGCCAGATCCGCGGGAGCACAGCGCATGGCGCCGCTCCGGCGGGCGCGTTCGATGTCCGCCTGGATGACCTCGGAGTCGGCGCGGACCTTGTTACCGCTCACACATGCCGTGGACAGCAGCAGCAGCGAGGAGGCGAGGAGACGTCGCATCGGGGAGGGCTCTCGCGTCAAGGGGTGGGGCTGGAGGAAATGACGTCTTCACCGTTGGCGACCGCCATGGCCTTTTCACGGGCCTCGGCGGCGTAGCGGGCGGCCTTCTCGGCGAAGTCCACGCCGGCCTGGAAGTCCGAATAGCCGACCTCCTCGCGCGCCTTGCGGATGTAGAGGTTGGCCGCCGTCCACTCGTAGGGGGCGAGCTTCTCGGCGCCAGCGGTGCGCGCCGCCTGGATCTGCACTTCGGCGTCCAGGAGGTGTGCGGTGGACTTCACCGGGCCGCAGCCGGCGAGAACTCCCGCCGCAGCCACCATTGCCAACAGTCGCTTCATGGGAGGGGCCTCGGGGCAAGTGCTGGAAGACACTGTCCCCGGTCGTATCAATCGCCTCGGAGGGGGTCAAGAAGCGGACTGGCGACTCCCTCGGAGAGGAGGGGGCGGGCCTCTCCTGGCCTTTGACAGCGTCCGGAGGGCTTGCCATCGTCATCGGCCGTGCGCTTCCTGCCTGTCTGCCTGCTCCTCGCCCTTTCCCTGGCTGCCCCCTCCTCCCTGGCCGCCCCTCCCTCCGTCCAGAAGAGGATGGAGCGGCGCGGAGAGACGGAGATGCTCGCGCGGCAGGTGCTCGAGGGCGGAATCCCGGTACATACCGCCGTCTCCAGGCTGCGACTGCTGCGCGAGGAGGCCTTCGCGGCGCAGCTCCTCGTCCGGGCCCTCCCCGGGGTATTGGAGCCGCGGCGGCTGCGGGATGTGGTGGCGGTGCTGGCCGGCCTGGAGGTGCGCTCGGCCGAGCCGGCCCTGGTGCGGCTGGCCGGGAACGGGGACGGCCCGGTGAGGATGTACGCGGCACAGGGCCTGGGCCGGCTGCGCAGCCGGCAGATCGGCGTGCTGCTTCCGCTGCTGGAGGACAAGTCCAGCGGGGTGCGCCGGGAGGCCGCCCGCGCCCTGGGGGCCAGCCGGATCTCGAAGGCGGGCCGACCGCTCGTCGTCGCCGCGAAGACGGAGCCCGAGCTGGAGGTGCGCGCCGCCCTGCTGGAGGCCGCGGGCGCCGCCGGGGACAAGCGGCAGGTCCCGGCGCTCAAGGCCTTCCTCGACGACAGCTCGGAGAGCACCCGCTTCGCCGCGGCGCGGGGGCTGTGCCTGCTGGGCTCGCCGGACGGCTTCGCCTACGCGCGCAAGCTGCTGGACTCGGAGGATCGCTTCGTCCGCCGCCAGGGCCTGGCCCTCCATGAGAGCCTTCCCGTGAAGAAGACCGCTCCCTCGCTCCGCCCGCTACTGGAGGACCAGGACCGGGCGCTCGCGGCCGGCGCGGCCCGCATCCTCTACCAGGGGGGCGACAAGACGATGTTGGAGTGGCTGGTGCTCGCCTCATGGAACGCCAAGGGCGAGGAGAAGCTCACCTATGAGAAGGAACTGGAGGCGCTCCACCTCGCGGATGACCGCCGCAAGGCCATCCTTCGGAAGGCGGGAGTGGTGAAGTGAAGGTGCTCGTCCTCGTCGCGGCGCTGCTTGCCCATGCGCCCGGCTCTTCCTCTCCCGCGACCCCGGCTTCGGGACGCACCCGGGCCGAGACCCCCACCTCCTGGGCCGCCCTCAGCCCCGAGGAGCGCCGCGCCCTCCTCTCCGGGGAGGTCAGCCTTCCCCTCCAGGAGCGGCTGCTGCGCGTGAGCGAGCGCTTCCTGGGCACTCCCTACCTCTTCTCTCCATTGGGGGAGGGCAGCGGGGTGGATCCGGATCCTCCCTTCCGGCTGGACGCGGTGGACTGCCTCACCTTCGTGGAGCAGGTGCTGGCGATGAGCCTCGCCCAGGGGGATGCCGAGGTGCCGGTCCTGCTCGAGCGCATCCGCTACGCGAGCACCCCCACCTACGAGGATCGCAACCACCTGATGGAGGCCCAGTGGCTGCCCAACAACCAGCGCAAGGGCTTCCTGGTGGATGTGACGCGGCGCTACGGGGGCGAGGACGTGGTGCGGGTGAGCAAGACGCTGACGGCGCTCACCTGGTCGAGTCGCTCCTCGATGGCGCTGGGACTGCCCCGGGCGCGCCAGCCGCGTGGCTCCTTCCCGATGGACATGATTCCGCTGGAGCGGGCACTTGCCCGGGCGCGTCGGGCTCCCACGGGCACCATCCTCGTGGTGTTGAGGGAGGACCTGCCGTTGAAGGCCACGCGAGTGACGCACCTGGGCTTCGTGGTGCGGAAGGGCCGGCGTGCCTGGCTACGCCACGCGCGGCGCGGCGCCAACGGAGAGGGTCGGGTGGTGGACGAGGATCTGGAGACCTTCCTGGCGCGCCATGCGCGGTACGACAAGTGGAAGGTCTCCGGAGTGAGCCTCTTCCAGGTGCGCCCCCCGGAGAAGGAGGAGGGCGGCCCTGGTGCGCTCTCCCGAGAGTGAGGCCGCTCAGGAGCCCTCGGGCGGCTGACTCCGGGCGGAGCCCTCCGTCTCTCGCTCCTCCTCCTCGGCGGCGCGCGCGGCCTCGTCGGCGGTGGTATCCAGCCGGTTCTTCTCCTGGGCGAGCAGCGCGACGGCGCGCTCCTGGTTCTCCTCGGGCACCATGATCTCCCACCAGGGCGTCATG
>QKJM01000965.1 GCA_003249315.1 Archangium sp. | reverse complement strand
ACCTCGAAGGAGCAGTCGATGAAGCGTACCCCGTTGAAGAACAGGTTCCTGGCGGACACCTTCAGGACGATGGTGCAATTCCTCAGTGTCAGGCCGGGTCCTAGAAAGTAGAGCGAACCTCTATCTGTCAGCTCCAGTCGCTCGTTTGCGATTTCCTTGTCCTCGTAGAAGACCTTGGTGAAGAGCATTCGTCGCCCTCTAAAAAGTGAGCATTCGGAAGAACTCGGTGGCCATACGCCTGCCATGCCGCGCCAGGTTCGACTCGGTTCCGGAGAGAATCTCGTACCGGTAGCCGGTCGCCCGGTCAATCACGTCAACGCCCTTGTTCCGGCTGAAGTCGTAGAGATGCTTGAATTGGTCGTACACTCGTTTTTCCACGAAGCGTCCCCGGGCCTCGCGCTCCAGCAGTCGCGCCAGCCAGTACTTGCCCCGCCGCGATGCGTCATTGATGGCTTGTTTCTCGTTGGGGCTCAGGCGGTGCTGCCCCCACTCCCGAGCCGCCCGCGTCACTGCCTCCTGGAGCTGGTCCCCCACCGTGTCCCGGGTGGGGATGTCCGCCACCGACTTGCCGCGAGGCAGGTGCCAGCGCTCCCCATTGCCGAGCCTCACCTGCAGGTTGCCGCCCCGGTGACGGATGGCGGTGACGAAGGAGCCGCCTCCAGAAGTCGCCTTCCCACCGCCCTTCTTGAGCATCACCGCCGCGACGGGGCCCTGCGGAGAGGTCGCCACCGTCTCCACCGCCTGCACCGCGACGGCGAGTGCCCCTTCCTGGGCCACCACCGCCTCCAGCTCCGGCACACCTCGCAGGACGGCGGCTCCTCCCTGCGCCTCCCACTGTGCCCCTGCCAGGCGGTAGCCCGGCAGCGTACGCACCTTGGCCGCCACCTCACCCAGCGTGCGCCCCGTCAAGGTGGCCACCACCAGAATCATCGCTCGGGCCGCGTCCGCCCCCAGCACCTGCGCGTAGCCCGCGCCAGCCTCGCGCAGTTCATCGAAGGTGGTTGCCTCGTGGGCCTGGGTGGCCAGCTTCGCCCACCCGTCCATCAACCCCCACACCGTCTCCAGCCCCAGCCAGCCCACGAGAATCACGGTGAGCGTCGCGGCCAGAGCCTTGGTGGTGGGCTCGGGCACCAGCCAGAGCGCCAGGTACATTCCCACCGCCCACACGAGCATCCCCACGAGCGCTCGGTAGTCCAGAAGCTCGCGAGCCAGGGCCTCCCGCGTCTCATCCAGCACCGAGCCCAGGTTGACCGGAGCGGCACGATTACGTGTAGTTCCCGACACTCTCCTTCGCGATGTGACTCGGGGTGTTCGGTGTCTTCTCCACAAACTGGCTTGCCCTGGTTTCGAGCACGGTCGCCTGCGCGCGTTCTCCTCGCCGCTTCAGCCGCAGCGACCCTCTGTCTCTCCTGCTCCACCACATCGTACGCGCCGCACAGCTCACGCTCGCGGCAGCCTTCTTGGAGCGGGCAATCCAGCGGCTCGTGGTCTCGGTTCAACCAGTCGTGTGGCCCGGCCTGCGCCGCTCCGGTCAACGCGAGCACCGGGGAGATTCTCGCGCCAGCGGCGACCCGGGGTGGCCAGGTCATCGAGAAATTCGTCCAGTTCGCGCAGGCTGTTCAGGGACTCAACACCCTCGAGAGAGCTCTGTCCGGTGCGGAGTTGGATATCGTCGAGGGGATTCTCAAGGAGTGCGTCGCGCAGGCCCACGCTGACGTCAACGAGTCCTACCAGCAGCAGGTCGGGGGCATGCGGTTCGCGAACGGAAGGTTTCCAAGCGACGCAGAGTGCCTGAGGATAGTCGGGCTTGACGAGGCGGGGGAGGGGGTTACGCTCGCCCAGGAACTTGGGAAGTTGAAGCATGCCGCGACCTTCACCTGTATCAAGCAGCGCCTGCCCCCGGGCCTCCGTGAAAACTTCACCATCGAGCCTCGCTACAAGCTGGACCCCGAGGTGAATGGCCCTGTGCTGATCAACAGGGGCCTCGACACCCTCCATCCGGACTTCGTGGTGCATGGGACGAGGAATGCTATCGACGTGCAGTGTGTCTACGAGTTCAAGTTTCCTTGTCTCTCGGCCCAGAAGCTGGATCCGCGTACCTCCCAGAGAGTGTTGAATCAACTGGAGGCCTACCAGAAGCTCACGAAACGATGCCCCGCGGCCATCATCTCGCCCACCGGGCTCTTCCAGTTCGGCATCCCCTGATGACCTCGCATCTTCCGCGCATCCGCCACCGTGGACGTCGCCCCGGCTACGTCAAGCTCTGGAGTGGCAAAACGCCCCATTTCCCGAGGGAGCTGCTCGCGCGAGATGTCATCCGCATCACCTTCTACCTGCCTCACGACCACCCGGACATCGCCACCGGGGTGAGCCACGCGGTCGAGACCTACCTGAATGCGGTGGGGCGGGGCCTCAGAACCATCAACCATACCTTCACCAATGATGACGAGGGTGCGGCATTGACGGAGGAGCGCTGGAGCTACATCCGCTACCTTCTCCGGCCCGAGCGACCGTTCCGCTTCATAGAGGAACTCAGCGAGCACGGTGTCTATCGCATGGAGAAGAGGGGCTTCGCCACGCTGCTGCTCTTCGATGGAGGCCATCTGCGCCGTAACGGCTACGAACTCTACTACCGGGCCCGCATTCCCTGGCGCACGCCCTCGCCGGGTTCCGTGAGCCTCCTCGCCGCGACGCTCCCCACGGAATACCTGGAGGTACACGGCGCATCGAGGGTTCGCGAGCTCGCCCTGGAGATGGCGTCCCGGCTTCGGTTCGCCAGTGGCCACGTTGGACCCGCTCTGCGCCTCTACTGGCCCCTGCGCTCCACGGACACGGCCCTCCGTGCCGAGCTCCTTCGCTATCCGGGGATCGACCTGCGTCCGGCCTGGCTCGGTGAGCCCCAGATGGGTACACGCGTCGATGGCGTCCACTGGCTCAACTTCCTCGGGCAGCCCGTGCTGGGCCAGCTCGGTGGGGCCGCTGCCCTGGGCGTTCGCCTCCATGCCCCCGAGACCACGGTGCATGAGCTCGGCGAAGACCGCGTGGTCATCGCCCTCGGTGAGCGGCCCGAGGCGGGAGACCTGACCGCCGGGAACACCCTCCCCGCGTACCGCGAGCTCGCCCGAGTGCTGGAGCCCTGGCTCGAGCCCCCGCGGCTATCGAAACACGCGGACCCCGAAGAGGGCGCAAGCCACTCCTTCATGCGCTTCACCCGGGACGAGGCGATGCGCTGGTGGAGGCGCTTTCTCGACTGAACCTGTCTGACAACCAGACCGGCTGGAGGGAGAACGTCGGCCGGGGGGGGGGACGCAGGGGGTCTCCCACGGGGGAGAGGGGACCTGTATGGACACGAGCCCTCGTCTCCTCGGGAGCTGGCCTCGTCACCTGGCGAGCACCGGGAACTTCGGGAACCGGCCCCCCTCTGACGAATCCGTTGCGTCCGCTGTAACTTTCTGGCTTCCTATTTCGTAAGAGAGAACGGAATGGCTCTGCGCGTCCTGGCACTGATGGCACTTCTGGGGCTGCACTCGGGACTGAGTGCGGTGACGGGGTTGCTGCACCTGTGCCAGGACGAGGTGCGACTGCGGGCCACCTGCTGCTGCGACCACGGCCAGAAGGGGCACGCTCCCGGAACCGGGCTGGACCAGGCGTCCGAGCTGCGCTGCTGCGATGCCCCGGTAGTGAAGCCGGCGTCCGAGCAGGCGCTGGCCTCGGCGGAGAGCCGCTGGGAGCTGTCGCAGCGAGCCCTTCCTCCCGCGCCGCCGGTGCTGGCACCTCCGCCCGAGCCCGAGTCGCTGCCCGATGCCTGGGTCCGTACCGAGGGTGTCCGACGGGCCACGGCGCCACCTCTCTACATCCAGCACTGCTCGTACCTGATTTGAGCCGGGAGTCCGTGCGCTGAGGCGCGGAAGGCCGGGCCCGTGTGGGTCCGCCGTCCGCCGTCCGCTCGTCCCCGGTGCGCTCGCGCTCCGGGAGCGGGCTCACGTTCCACCCGGAGTCCCAACTCATGTCTCACCTCAAGCGGAGCCGGAGGTCCCTCGCGGGGGCCGCCGGCCTGGGGGCGCTCTGGCTCGCCAGTGCCGCCTCCGCCGACGCGCCTCTCGCGCCGGCACTCACGAACGTTGCGGTAATCACAGACAGTGAAGCACCCCCGACTTTGGAGTCCCTGGAAGGGGCCAGGGTGCTGATGCGCGAGGCCCTCGTGCGCCAGGTGCTCGAGCGAAACCCGGAGCTGGAGGCGGCGCGCGCGGCGTGGCAGGCGGCGCTGGCCCGGCCGGAGCAGGTGGAGTCGCTGGATGACCCCGTGCTCACCTATGAGTTGGCTCCCCTCTCCCTCTTCGTCCGGGAGGCGCGCTTCGGACAGACGATAGGGCTGAGCCAGAAGCTGCCCTTCCCCGGCAAGCGGGCGCTGGGGGGAGAGGTGGCGCGGGCCGAGGCCGAGGCGGCGCGAGGGGACTTCGAGGCGGCGCGGCTGCGGCTCGCGCTGATGGCCTCGATGCTCTACGACGACCTGTACGTGTTGCATCGGGCGCTGGCGGTGAACGTGCATCACCAGGAAGTGCTGCGGGAGATGCGGCGCAGCGCCGAGGCGCAGTACGTGGCGGGCCGGGCCTCGCAGGCGGACCCGCTGCAGGCCGAGGTGGAGCTGGGGATGCTCGAGAGCGAGCACCTGATGCTCGAGTCCGAGCGCGAGGTGCTGGTGGCGCGGCTCAACGGGCTGTTGCATCGCGAGCCCCATCTCCCGCTGCCTCCGCCCCCCGATCATCTGGAGGTGTCCTCCGCGGCGCCTCCTTCCGTGGAGGCCCTATATGCCGAGGCGCTGGAGCAGCGCCCGGAGCTGG
>QKJM01000282.1 GCA_003249315.1 Archangium sp. | reverse complement strand
GAGCGGCGACCACGCTGGCCGGGAGGCTCGTCGCGCGCTTTGGCGAGCCCTTCGAGGGCCCCTCCGAGGAGCTGTGCCGGCTCTTTCCCCTGCCAGGGACACTGGCGGCTGCGACGGAGGACGACCTCGCGGCGCTGGGGCTGCCCGGCGCGCGCGCGCGGAGCCTCCAGGCAGTGGCGCGAGCCATCGAGGAGGGCTCGGTGCGGCTGGAGCGGCACGCCGATGTCGCCGAGACGATGGCGGCGCTCGAAGAGCTACCGGGTGTCGGGGCGTGGACCGCGCACTACATCGCCATGCGGGCCCTGCGCTGGCCCGATGCGTTCCCCGCGAGCGATCTCGGAATTCGCAAGGCACTCGGGGGCCTGACGGCGAAGGCGACCTCCGCGCGTGCCGAGGCCTGGAGACCCTGGCGCGCATATGCGGCGCTACACCTCTGGAACTCTCTCTCGAATGGAGCAGGCGGATGATGCTGTTCACCACGACCCTGAAGAGCCCCGTGGGACTCCTTCGTCTCTACGCGACGGAAGATGCGCTCACCGGCATCTACCTGGAGAACCACAAGGGGGCCCCCCAGCTCACCGCGAGTGAGAGGGAAGACCTCCCCGCACTGCTCGCCGCGCGGCGCCAGTTGGAGGAGTACTTCGCCGGCGAGCGCGTATCCTTCGAGCTGCCGCTCGAACCAGAGGGAACGCCTTTTCAACAAACCGTGTGGAGGGCGCTCCGAGAGATTCCCTTGGGAGACACCTGGTCATACGCGCAGCTAGCGCGCCATGTGGGCCGAGAGGGAGCAGCGCGTGCCGTCGGGTCCGCCAATGGGAAGAATCCCCTCTCCATCGTCGTCCCCTGCCACCGGGTCGTGGGGAGCAATGGCAAGCTCACCGGGTATGCGGGAGGGGTGAACGCCAAGCGCTGGCTGCTGGAGCATGAGCAGCGGCTCCGCCGCTGAGGAGTCTCGAGTCCTCGTGTCGAGCGGCATGTCGTTTCCTCAATGCTTGCTGCGCGGGACGTAAGGAGGGCGAGTCGGCGGGCTGGGCGGAAACTTCGGCAACGCATCGTGCGGCAACTCTTCGAATTCGATGGAGCCGCGGCCTTGCAGCAACTCCTCGAGTTTGCGGATTTCGCTTTCGGAGCCATACAGCTCCAGCACGGACACCTGGGTGTTGAACTTCTCCAGAAGGAGGACAACGCGGCGCGATAGAGCTACTCCTGTTCCTGCTCGTCTCCCCTCGTGCGCGTATCACCTCGTCCAGCGCGCGCTGGAGCGGTTCGAGGTCCGCGGCGGAGATGAGCCCTCTGGAATGGAGGCGAAGCACCTCGAAGTAGAGCTCGGTCGCGGAGTCGCCAGAGCCGAGCAGCTCCGAGGCCAGACTCTCCTCCTCCTCGCGGACGTACGAGTCACAAGCGCATGAAACCGCCAGAAGAATGCAGAGCGCCACGCGGAACAAGGTGCCCGGGAACATGAGAATCCCCCTGATAGGTCCTGAGTTCCGTGTGGAATCAATCAGGTCTGACACGCGCGCTCGGCTCCGGGACGCCCTGAGCCCTTCTCCCCCGCTTTTCAAGGAAACCCATTGCTTTGTTCAGTGTCAGGCCCTGGTTCTGCTCAATGGTGAACATCTCACCAGAGCGGTTTCCGGACACGATCCCACCTCCGTGAGAGGATTTCTCAATCCACCGGAAAAGTCCGGCTGGGCGCCACCCTGGACCCACCCCTTGGGGCCATTGACGAGCGGGGAAGTCTCATGACGGACGAGCGTGTGGTGTTCGGAAACACGGTCCACGGTCTCTGCCAGCTCGCGCTCCGCGGCAGACTCTCCACCATGGCCCACGTCACGCTCGCCCGGCTGGGGCTCCCGTTGGAGCGCACGCCCCAGCCCGCCTATCCGCTGGCCGTGTGGCGCTCCTCGCTGGATATCGTCGTGCGCGAGCTCTACCCGGAGCTGCAGCGGGAGGAAGGCCTGCGGCGGCTCGGCCAGCAGATGGTGCTGGGGGTGAGCGAGACGGTGATGGGGCGCGGCATGCTGGCGCTGGGACGGGCGCTGGGCCCGCGCCGGCTGCTCCTGCGCCTCAACACCTGCTTCCGCAATGCGGACAACTACGTGCAACTCCGACTCACCGAGCTGGCCCCCACCTCCTTCGAGGTCTCCATCAACGAGACACTGGGCGTCCCCTCCTACTACCAGGGCATGCTGGAGGCCGCCCTGGGCTCCACCGGCGTGCGCGAGGCCCGCGTGCAGAGCCTGCGCGAGGAGGGCCCTGGCTGCACCTGGCGCGTCGAGTGGCGCTAGCTCGTCCGCACGGAGCCCTTCTAAACGAGCCGGGCCTGACGCGTTGCGCCGTGGCTCCGATGACAAGCCTGTAGTAAGCCCGATGCGGAGCCGAACCGGGGAGGCCCCCAACCCCCGCTCTCCTGGTAGAACCACACACTAATGTCAACCGTCCGCTCCCGCTCCTCGTCCGCCGACCCTGCCTCGGCGAAGCTGGCCACGCTGCGCCGCTTCACCGAGGCCACGCGCCAGTCCCAGGGTCTGGAGCAGCTCCTGGAGGCGGCCCTCCGCTGTATCGAGGAGACCTTCGAGGCTTGCTGCGCCGCGTTGCTGGAAGGAGATGGGGAACGCCTGACGCTTCGCGCCATCCGTGGCCTCGTGAGCAAGGCTGAAGCCGAGCAGGAGTACGCCGGCCTGTGCAGGCTCCTGACCCAACAGGTGCGGGACGCGCGGCAGCCTCTGCTGCTGGAGGATGCCAGCCACCTCCCCTGGCACGGAGGGAAGCCGGTGCGCTCGCTGCTGGCGGTGCCGCTGCCGGGGGAAGCGAGCGCCTCGGCCGTGCTGTGCGTGGGCGCCTTCGCTCCACGGGCCTTCGGCCCCGATGAGGTGGTGCTGCTGGAGTTGATGGCGGACCGCATCAGCCTGGCCCTGGCGGACGAGCGCAGCCGGAGCGCCGAGCAGAGCAGCCACGCGCAGCTCGAGGCGGTGCGTGCGGCGGCCCTGCTCTTCGCCGAGCCGATCGACCTGAACTCCGCCCTGCAGCGCATCGTGGACCAGGCCCGGCACATCGCGAACGCCGCGTATGCCGCGCTGGGGCTCGCCCACGGAGACCCACTGGCCCCCTTCAACCCCTGGGTCTTCAGCGGCATCTCCGAGGAGGAGGCCCGGCGCATCGGTCGGATGCCGCGGCCGGTGGGGCTGTTGGGAGAGGTGCTCTCCACCGGGGAAGTGGTGCGGTTGGAGGACGCCTCGGCGGACCCGCGCTTCGGGGGCGTCCCCGCCCACCACCCGCACCTCACTTCCTTCCTGGGCGTCCCCATCATCCTCCGGGGCCGGCACCTGGGAGACCTGTACCTCGCCAACAAGGTAGGGGGCAGCGGCTTCACCGAAGAGGATGAGCAGACGGTGCGACTGCTGGCACAGCACGCCGCACTGGCGGTGGAGAGCGCGCAGGTGCGCGAGCGCACGCAAGGGGACATGGAGGTGCTGCGCACCACCCACGCCGCGCTGGAGGAGAGCGAGGAGCGGCTGCGACGCACGCTGGAGGACGCCCCCATCGGCATGGCGGTGGTGGACCTCGACGGGTACTTCCGCCGGGTCAACCGCGTGCTGTGCGAGCTGGTGGGCCGCACCCCGGAGGAGCTGCGCGAGCTGCGCTACCACGACATCACCCACCCGGAGGACCTGGAGCTGGAGCTGCGGGAGATGGAGCGGCTGCTGCGCGGGCAGCAGGACCGGTTCCAGATCGCCAAGCGCTACCTGCGCAAGGATGGGAGCCCGGTGGAGGTGAGGCTGAGCCGCTCGCTGCTGCGCGACGAGCGGGGCCAGCCCCTGCAGTTCATCGCCCAGACGCAGGACATCACCGAGCAGAACCGGGTGGAGCGGGCGCTGCTGGAGGGGGAGCGGCGCTTCCGCGCGCTCTTCGACAACTCCCTGGAGGGCATCCTCATCCTGGACCAGAAGGGGCACTTCCTGGACGCCAACCCGTCGGCCTGCGCGCTGCTGCGCCAACCTCGCTCCGCGCTGCTCGGGCGCTCCTTCGTGGGGCTGGCCGACAACACGCGGGTGGAGCAGCACGAGAAGCAGTGGCAGCGGTTCCTCCTGCAGGGCGAGCAGAAGGGCGAGTTCGCCGTGCGACTGCCGGACGGGCAGGTGCTGGAGGTGGAGTTCAGCGCCCGGGCGCACTTCATGCCCGGCCAGCACCTGGTGATGATGCACGACATCACCCGGCGCAAGCGCGGCGAGGCGGCGCTGCGGCGCAGCGAGGCGATGCTGCGGCTGACGATGGAGAACCTGCCGGTGGGGGTGTGGATTGCCGACGAGCACGGCACCATCATCCAGGGCAACCCGGAGGGCCAGCGCATCTGGGGGGGCGCGCGCTACGTCAACCTGGAGCGGCTGGGCGAGTTCAAGGGCTGGTGGGCGGACACCGGCCGGCCCCTGGCGGCCGGCGACTGGGCCCTGGCGCGTGCGGTGAGGCGCGGCGAGACCTCCATCGGCGAGGTCATCCGCATCGAGTCCTTCGACGGCAAGAAGAAGGTCCTCCTCAACTCCGCCGTGCCGGTGAAGGACGCGGAGGGCCGGCTTCTGGGCGCCCTCATGGTCAACGAGGACATCACCGAGCGGCTGCGCACCGAGTCGGAGCTGAAGCTGCTGGCGGAGGCGAGCGCGTTGGTGAGCACCTCGCTGGACCTGCAGGCCACCCTGGAGGGCGTGGCCCACCTGGCGGTGAAGCACCTGGGCGACTGGTGCGTCATCGATCTGCTGGAAGACGGGAAGCTTCGCCCGGTGACGGCCGCGCACCGGAAACCGGGCCAGGAGCATCGAGTGCGGGAGTTGCTGAGCTACCCGCCGGACCTGCACGATGAGGACACCCCCATCTCCCACGTGGTCCGGACCGGTACGCCGAGACTCGGCGAGGCGACCCCGAAGCTGCTGGCGCGCTCCGCCACCCAGAACGCCCGCTACCTCGCCATCATCCAGGCGCTCGCGTCACGCTCGATCATGCTCGTCCCACTGACCGCGCGCGACCAGACGCTGGGGGTGCTCTCCATCGCGTCGGCGGACCCGGAGCGACAATACGAGCCCAGGGACTTGATTCCAGCGCTCGAGCTGGCGTGGAGAGCCGCGCTGGCCATCGAGAACGCCCGGCTGCACGAGCAGGCCCAGCAGGCCAACCGGATGCGCAAGGAGATGATGGCGGTGGTGTCGCACGACCTGCGCAACCCGCTGGGAGCGGTGTCGTTGAGGGCGACGGCGGTGGAGCGACGGGCGGAGCGGGCGGGGGATGCGGCCACGGTGGCCGACGCCCAGGCCATGCAGCGCTCGGCCCGGCAGATGGAGCGCCTCGTCTCGGACATGCTGGACCTGGTCGCCATCGAGGTGGGCCACCTCACCATCAAGCCCCAGCCCCAGAAGCTGTGCTCGCTGCTGGCCGAGGTGGAGGAGATGCTGGTGCCGCTGGGCGAGCACCACGGGGTGAAGGTGGAGGTACGACCCCCGGCCTCCCTGGTGGTGCTGAAGGGCGACCGCAACCGCATCGTCCAGGTGCTCTCCAACCTGGCCGGCAACGCGATGAAGTTCACCCCCACGGGAGGGCGGGTGACGGTGCGAGCCGAGTTGGAGGAGGGGCGCGTGCGCCTCTCGGTGAGCGACACGGGCCCGGGCATCCACCCCGAGGAGCTGCCCCACATCTTCGACCGCTACTGGCGCGCCAGGGGTATGGAGAAGATGGCCGGCGTGGGGCTCGGGCTGGCCATCGTCAAGGGCATCGTCGAAGCCCACGGGGGCAGCGTGCGCGCGGAGAGCCAGCCCGGCGAAGGCAGCACCTTCCACGTGGAGCTGCCACTGGAGGGACCCTCGATTTCCAAGAAAGTGTAGTCTTCCTTCTTGCGGTAGAAAGGGAGGCTACACATGCAACACACGAGAGCAGCGAAAGCCACGAGCAGGAGCGTACGCACCAGACAGGGGCTGGCGCTCCTGGCGGCGGCGGCCACCTGGCTGGGGTGCGAGGAGGCGGGGCTGGTGGAGCCCGAGGGGACGGAGCTGGGCACGCAAACGAGCGCGCTCACCCAGGTATCGAGCTTCGGCACCAACCCGGGCAACCTGAAGATGTGGAAGTACGTCCCGGCGGGCCTGCCGAGCAACGCGCCGCTGGTGGTGGCGCTGCACGGGTGCATGCAGGCGGCCGACGCGTACACCGCCACCGGGTGGAACGCGCTGGCGGACCAGTGGAAGTTCGCCGTGGTGTATCCGGAGCAGTTGAGCGGCAACAACTCGTCCACCTGCTTCAACTGGTTCGAGTCGGGAGACATCACCCGCGGCCAGGGTGAGGCGCTGTCCATCAAGCAGATGGTGGACAAGATGAAGACGGACCACGGAGTCGACTCCAAGCGCGTCTTCGTCACCGGCCTGTCGGCGGGCGCGGGGATGTCGGTGGTGCTGGCGGCCACCTACCCGGACGTCTTCTCGGCGGCGGCCATCATGGCGGGCGTGCCCTACAAGTGCGCCACCTCGATGAACGCCGCCTTCTCCTGCATGAGCCCGGGCACGGACAAGACGCCGCAGGCCTGGGGAGACCTGGTACGGGGCGCATACTCGGGCTACTCGGGGCCGTGGCCGAGGATGTCCATCTGGCATGGCACCTCGGACTACACGGTGAAGAACACCAACCAGACGGAGCTCATGGAGCAGTGGACGAACGTCCACGGCATCGACCAGACGGAGGACGTGAGCGACACGGTGGCGGGCTACCCGCACAAGGTGTACCGGGACAGCGCGGGGGTGGCGCGGGTGGAGACGTATGCCATCACCGGCATGGGACACGGCACGCCGGTGGATCCGCAGTCCAACTTCCCCGGAACCAGCGTGGCCTGCGGCACGGCGGGATCCTTCGTGCTCGACGTGGACATCTGCTCCACCTACTACGTGGCGAGGTTCTTCGGCCTGGACAACCGGGACGCGGTGGCGCCCACGGTCTCCATCGGCGCGCCGGCCTCGGGGGCCAGCGTGAGCGGCACGGTGCAGGTGGTGGTGGATGCCACGGACAACGTGGGCGTGGCGCGCGTCGAGCTGTATGTGGATGGCAACCTGTCCGGCACGGACACCACGGCGCCATACGAGCTGGGGTGGAACACGTCCACCGCGACCAATGGCACACACGCACTGGTGGCCAAGGCGTATGACGCCGCGGACAACGTGGGCACCTCCTCGCCCGTGTCCGTCACCGTGTCCGGCGGCATCTCGGACACCACGCCGCCCACGGTGAGCCTCACCTTCCCCACCCAGGGCGCGACGGTGTCCGGGGCCATCGACCTGTCGGCCACCGCCTCGGATGACATCGGCGTCAGCAAAGTGGAGTTCTACATCGACGGGGCGCTGGTGGGACTGGGAGTGCCGTCGCAGCAGGCCGGGCCGTACGAGTACAACTGGAACACCACGTCATACACGACGGGAAACCACACGGTGCTGGCGCGCGCGTACGACGCGGCGGGCAACAGCGCCAGCTCGAGCTCGGTGACGGTGAAGGTGGACCAGACGGCGACCAGCTTCACCGAGCGCTTCTCCAGCGGCGGACCGGACAACGCGGGGTGGAACCTCTCCCAGTGGTCGCTCAGCGAAGATGACCAGGGTGGGATTACGGGGAGCCAGTCCATCCAGGGCACGGCGACCCCGGCCTTCAACACGGTGACGAAGACGGCGAGCGTGAGCGTGAAGCCGGGCACCTCGGCGAGGCTGACGTACTGGAGGAAGGTGGACCTGTACGGCGCCAACACCATGGCCTCCACGGCCTTCCAGGTGGTGGTGAACGACGGGACGGACCACGTGGTGGATGAGGTGAAGAAGAGCGGCTATGGCAGCCTGAAGGAGTCCACCTGGACGCGCAGCGCGGAGGTGGACCTGTCGACGTACGCCAACAAGACCGTGACGCTGAAGTTCATCGTCACGGCGACGGACATCGGCTCGAACCTCAGCTCCGCGAAGGCGTGGGTGGATGGGATTACGGTGGGCCCGCCAGGGGAGAGCGCGGACACGACCGCGCCCACGGTGAACCTCACCGCGCCGACGACTGGGAGCACGGTGAGCGGCACGGTGGACCTGTCGGCGAGCGCCTCGGATGAGGGGGGCATCAGCAAGGTGGAGTTCTACGTGGATGGGGCGCTGGTGGGCACGGACACGTCGGCGCCCTACGAGCACACGTGGGACACGACCCAGGTGGCCAATGGCAGCCACGCTCTGATGGCCAAGGCGTACGACGCGACGAGCAACATCGGCACGGACAACGACACCACGGTGACGGTGAGCAATGCATCGAACGGCCGCACCACGGTGACGTTCACGAGCATCGCGAGCGAGGACGGCTACGTGAAGGCGTACGCGGACGGCAGCTCGGCGGCGGTGGGCAGCTACAGCACGCCTGCGCTGGGGCGGGGCTCGGACAGCAAGCACAACCGGACCTTCTTCTCCTTCGACACCTCGACGCTGCCGGACACGGCGAAGGTGGTGAGGAGCTCGCTGAAGGTGACGTACTCCTCGAGTTCGGGAGACCCGTGGGCGGACCCCGCGAGCAACTCGCTGGTGGTGGATGTGAAGAGCGGCACCTTCGGCGCTGCGGGGACGGAGACCTCGGACTGGTCGGCGGCCCCCACGGCGAGCGAGGTGGCCAGCATCGTGAAGTTCACGAGCGGGACGCAGAGCTCGGGCGACTTCAGCGCGGCGGGCCTCTCGGCCATCAACAAGACGGGGAGGACGCAGGTGAAACTGCGCTTCGCGTTGGACCCGACAGGCACGCGCTACATCTTCCTCAAGGACGGAGCGAGCGCGGAGCTGACGGTGGAGTACGAGTAACCCACCTCCCCTCTCCCCCCGGGAGAGGGACGGGGTGAGGGTGCGCGGACCCGTTCTCCCAATCTGGACGGGTCCGCGAGCCCTGGGAAGCGGGCCCGCGCTCCTGTTTGCGGCGCCCCGACCGCTCCGGTAGCCTCCCGCCCCGTGAACACCTCCCCCAACATCACCTCCGTCGCCCAGCCAATCGAGCTCGCTCCCGCCGACGCGGCCCTCGCCGCTCCGACGCTCCGCAGCATCATCGCCGGCTTCTTCCTGGCCACCGCGCTGTGCGGAATGAACTCGTACCTGACGCTCTCCTTCGGCGTCATCGAGGAGGGGCCGACGATCGCCGCGCTCTTCTTCTTCGCGATGTTCTTCCTCGCGCGGACGAAGATAACGACCACCGAGATGGTCATGGTGGCCACCATGGGCTCGGCCGGAGGGAGCTTCGGCTTCATCTCGAACTTCTACGCGGCGAAGGCGATGACGGGCGCGGCGTATACGCTGCCGCACATGATTGCCTTTGGCATCATCAGCAGCATCGTCGGAATGGTGATGGTGATTCCGCTGCGCGAGTTGCTCATCCGCCGGGAGAACCTGCCCTGGCCGGGCTCCCGGGCCACCGAGAGCGTCATCCGCACCCTCGTCGAGGCGGGAGACCCGAAGCAGCCCTGGTACCTCTTCGGCACCTTCGCGGTGGCGGTGTTCTTCGTCATCTTCAACAACGAGGACGGCTTCGGGTGGTTCCCCGCCGAAGTGGGGCTCGGAGCGCTCGTCGCCTACGGCGGCGCCATCAGCTTCGCGCCGTTCGCGCTCGGAGGCTCGTACCTGATGGGGATGCGGACCTGCGTCGGCTTCCTCTTCGGCGCGCTGGTGCTGATGGTGATGGCCCCCTCGCTGCCCCGCCCGGAGGCGCCGCACGTCTTCGTATGGCCCGGCATCGGCTTCCTCACCGCCTCGGGGCTCACGCTCATCGCCGTGAACTGGCGGGTGACGGTGGACTCGCTGCGCTCGCTCGTCACGCTCAAGGAGGGCGCGCCGGACCCGGATCGGATGTTCTCGGGTCGGACGATGGCGCTGCTCATGCTCGGCGCGTTCGGGCTCGCCATGGTCGTCCTCAACCAGCTCTTCGGGATTCCGCTGCTGCTGGTGGTGGTGCTCATCTCCATCGGCGGCTTCATCCAGAACATCATCGCCACGCGGGCGCAGGCGCAGACGGCCTTCAACCCGGCGCGCGTCATGGGCATCCTCCTGGAGGGCGTCTGCTGGCTCTTCGGCGGTCGCGCCACGGCCATCAACCTCACCGGCGCCGGCTTCGTCGCGGGCAGCGGCGCGCAGGCCGGCAACCTCACCGGCGACATGGCCTACGGCCGCGCCTTCCGCATCCCCCCGCGGTGGCAGTTCCTCGGGCAGGCGCTGACCATCATCCCTTGCGCCACCGTCTCCGCCGTGGTGTTCCAGTGGATTGCCGGGCAGAAGCGCATCGCGCTGGACTCCGCGGAGATCGCCGCGCCGGTGGCCAAGGTGTGGGCCACCACCTCACTGGTGTTCGACGGCAGCCATCCGATGCCGCCGGGCGCGATGCAGGCGCTGATGATTGGTGCGGGGATTGGCGTGGCCTACACGCTGCTGGAGCAGGTGCGGAGCGTGCGCGGCTTCCTGCCCTGCTCCGTGGGACTCGGCATTGGCATGGTGCTCCCGCCCTCGTACGGCCTCGCCTTCTTCGTCGGCGGCTTCCTGTTCTGGATCGTCCTCGGGCGCTGGATGCGGGTGAGCGCGGTGACGCTCACCACCGTCGCCGTGGGCTGCGTGGTGGCCGAGGGTATCGGCGGCGTCGCGAAGGCGCTCCTGGCGACAATCGGCGTCCTGTAGCCAGGAGCGTCAACCGGGCTCACTTCCAGAGCTTCTCGTACCAGACCTCGTCCTTCTTCGCCTTGCCCTTCCCCTTGCTGGGAGCGTCGTCCCCCATCTTCTGGTGAATGGTGTCCAGCTCCCAGCCGGTGAGCTTCGCCAGCGTCTCCGCCTCGGTGCGGTGACGCTCCTCCAGCGCAGTGAAGTACTGCTTGCCGGCCTCGCACTTCGCCTCGCCCTTCCAGGCGTGCCGCAGCACGTAGCGCGACTGGAAGTTCTGCCGGTCGTTCGTCACCTGGAAGACCAGGTCCTCGGGGAAGTGCTCTCCGTCGTAGCGCACGTGCATGCGGGTGAGCACCACCGGCGAGGCCCCCCCTCCCATCGGCAACCTCCGGGAGCGCCGCCCCTGTGGCTGCGACTGCTCGTCCAGCCAGAACACGCCGAGCGCCCGCAGCTCCTCGGCGCTGAGGGGATCCGCCGCGCACGGGTCGCACCACCCCATGTCCCAGACGTACTCGGTGAAGATGGCCCGCCGGCCCTCCTCCTGGTGCGCCCGCTCGAAGAGCGCGGGGTAGACGCTGGAGAACTCTCCCTTCACGAACACGGGGAGGTCCATGTTGCTAGGCACCTTCACCGTGCGGTAGTTCGAGGACTCCACCCGCCCGCCGCGCGTCATCGCGTAGATGACCAGGTCCTGCGGCCCCCGCGCATTCGCCATGCCCAGGCGGATGGGCAGCATGAACTTCTCCGACTCGTAGGCCATCTGCAGCGGCCGCAGGTAGTTGAAGCCCGTGGCCTTCTGCCGCTTCAGGTTCACCTTCGCCACGAAGAACTTCATGTCCTGCTGGATGTACGGCCGCAGCGCCTGGGAGGCCTTCTCGGGAATCCGGTAGCCATTCTCCCTCAACCAGAGCTCCAGCCCATCCGACTGCTCCGCCGAGAGGATGAGGATGTCGTACTCGCCGATGGCGTATTCGGCCTCGACCTTCACACCGTGACTCCTCCGGCGGGGAGCCTCATCATCCCGGGCGGCCCCCGCCGGGGCCGCCGAGCGCATCGACTTGTAGAGCCGCTTGGGCTGACAGGGGTTCTCGTCGAAGTACTCCACCAGCCGCGGCGCGGAGTAGGCATCCAGCCGCTCGATGTACTTGCGCTCGCCGACATGAATCTGCCCGCGCTGGAGCACCACGGGCACGGGCACCACCAGGGCGAACTCGGTGAGCGGACCCTTGTAGTCGTTGGACATGGTGACCACGGTGCGCTCGCCGTCACGGACGAGCACCACCTGCGAGGCCTCGTTGAAGAGGCTGCTGTCGGCCTTGCCCACGTAGAAGCCGCAGAAGGCCCGGGCGGCGGGCGCGGCGAGCACGGCCACGGCGGCCATCAGGCCGGCAGCGAAGCGGAGACGGAGCTGCATGCGTCATTCCTTTCCAGCGCCTGCCCTCCGGGCCAGGTGAAGCGACCGGCGGGCAGGAGTCTGTCGATGAGGGGAGTGAGGGGAGAGGCGGCGCAGAGCGCCCAGATGAGCGCGTTCTGCCACCACAAGGAGTGCAGGAAGAAGAAGGCCAGGCCGGCGACGAAGGCGGCGTAGAGGATGCGCCCCGCCCGGTGGTCCGGGGTCGTCTTCGGGTCCGAGATCATGAAGAAGGTGAAGAGGATGAGGCCGCCGGTGGAGAGCTGGTGCCAGAGGCTGGCCCAGGGGGCGCCCAGGTAGAGGATGCGGGCGGCCTTGAGCAACACCCAGACGGCCAGGAAGGCCAGGCTCACGTCCGAGCGGAAGGCGCGATGGGCCACCATGAGGCCGAAGGCCGCGAACCACCCCAGCAGCGCGGCGCCATTGCCCCCACTGGCTGGGCGAGCACCACGCATGTGAGGTGAGCAGCATGGCCACCACCAGGCCCAGGTTGGTGGGATTGAAGAGGTGCTTTCCGCGCACACGCACGAGGAACTTGGCGGAGATGGCCACCGCCGCGGCGAAGGGCCCCACCCAGAAGGCATCCGTGCGCAGCAGCAGCGTCAGCCCCAGCGACGTCACCAGCGGCGAGAGGTATCCCGCTGGTGGAATCCGCAGCAGGCGCGTCATCGCCCACTGGGCAGCACATGCTGCGAACGCGATGAGCGGCGGCTGCCAGGGAGGAATGTCGAAGCCCAGCACGAGCATCCCCGCCACCAGGAACGAGAGGAGGAAGACAATCTGCAAGTGGCGAGGATCTCTCGGGAGCACGGCGGCGAGCGACATGTCCGCCATCAACGCGCGAACCCACTAAAAGATCCATCCGCCGTGCGACGTACTACCGTGTGCCCCATGCAGACCAAGAACACCCCACCCGTGACGCACCTCCAAGGCCGGCGCACCCTGCCCCTCCTCGAGGCGTGGTTCGAACTCAACCACCTCAAGCAGCTCTTCCGGCAGGGCTGGCTGCGCGTCGGCATCCCCCAAGAGCGGTGCGAGAGCGTCGCCGAGCACTCGTTCGGGGTGGCGCTGCTGAGCCTCTTCCTCGCGGACAGCCACTTCCCCGAGGTGGACGCCTCGAAGGTGGTGCGCCTCGCCCTGCTGCACGACGTGGGCGAGGCCTACGCCGGAGACTTCACCCCGCATGACGCGGTGAGTCCAGAGGAGAAATACCAGCGCGAGCGGCAGGCCGTGGAGCGCATCCTCGGCAAGCTGCCACGTGGCGGCGAGTACCTCGCGCTGTGGGAGGAGTACGAGCAGGGCGCCTCCTTCGAGGCCCGGCTGGTCCGCCAGGTGGACCGGCTGGAGATGGGCCTTCAGGCCACCATCTACGAGCACCAGGGCGCCGGTGACCTCTCGGAGTTCTTCGCCTCGGTGCGCAAGGTCCTGGAGACACCCGAGCTGAAGGCCCTCCTCTCCGAGCTGGAAGCGCTGCGCCCGGGTTGATTTTCAAGTCAACCCTGGAATATGCGAAGACGGATTCCTGGTCGTCTGGAGGGTCACCATGCAAGCATCCCCCTTGAAGCGGTCCTGGCTGGCCTCACTGGCCGGACTTTCCTCGCTCTTCTTCCTGCTGCCCGCGCACGCGGGAGAGCTCGACGGCAACAGTCAGGCCGTCATGCTGCAAGGCTTCCACTGGGAGTCTCACGAGTCGCCCTCCTGGTGGAACGTCGTCAACACCCAGGCAGCGGACATCGCCACCAGTGGCTTCACCATGGTGTGGCTGCCGCCCTCGAGCGACGCGGCCTCCGTGGAGGGCTACCTGCCGCGCCAGCTCTACGTGCAGACCAGCACCTACGGCACGGAGGCGCAGCTCAAGAGCGCCATCGGCGCGCTGCACACCCGCGGGGTGAAGGCCCTGGCGGACGTCGTCATCAATCACCGCGTGGGCACCTCCAACTGGGCGGACTTCACCAACCCCACCTGGGGCTCCAACGCGGTGTGCGCGGGGGACGAGTGGGCCGGCGCCACCGGCAACCCTGACACGGGTGACGGCTACGGCGCCGCGCGTGACCTGGACCACACCCAGGGCTTCGTGCAGAGCGACATCAGCACCTGGATGAACTGGCTCAAGTCGAGCATCGGCTACGACGGCTGGCGCTATGACTACGTGAAGGGCTACGCCGGCTCCTTCGTGGGCACCTACAACACCAACACGGTGCCGTACTTCTCCGTGGGCGAGGTGTGGACGGACCTCAACCTGGCCAACCCCGACCCGCATCGCCAGCTCATCGTGGATTGGATCGACGCCACCAGCGGAAAGTCGGCGGCCTTCGACTTCACCACCAAGGGCATCCTCCAGCAGGCCGTGCAGTACAACGAGTTCTGGCGGCTGAAGGATAGCCAGGGAAAGCCCTCGGGCGTCATCGGCTGGTGGCCGGCCAAGAGCGTCACCTTCATCGACAACCATGACACCGGCCCCAGCCCCGGCGGCAGCGGAGGGCAGAACCACTGGCCCTTCCCCATCGACAAGGTGATGCAGGGCTACGCCTATATCCTCACCCACCCCGGCGTCCCCACCGTCTACTGGCCTCACTTCTTCGACTGGGGCCATCGCGACGCCATCCGCGCGCTCATCAACGTGCGCAAGAGCCAGGGCCTCACCTCCACCAGCACCGTCTCCATCCAGGTGGCCGACTCCAGCAACTACGCGGCCATCATCGACGGCAAGGTGGCGATGAAGATCGGCCCCGGCTCCTGGTCGCCGGGCAGCGGCTGGACGCTGGCCACCAGCGGCACCGGCTACTCCGTGTGGACGAAGAGCAGCCCGCCTCCGTCCGGCAAGGTCCGCACCGTCATCTACATCTACAAGCAGACCCAGCCGGGCCAGGACATCTTCATCCGCGGCGGACATGACCAGACGCTCGTCAACGCCGGCTACTACCCGAGCATCAGCGAGCCCATCAGCTATCTCAACACGCTCAACACCACCACCGCGGGTGTGAAGGCCGGCGACACCTCGCTCGACTGGAGCAGCGACTCGGCGCTGGACTGGACGTGCAACGCGTGGCCGTCCGAGTGGGGCACGGCGAAGTACTACACCGTCGACGGCTACGGGCAGGACTCGGAGAACACCCGCGGCCTGCACTGGTGGAAGTTCGACGTGGAGATGGATGGTCAGCAGGGTGATTGGTTCGAGTTCAAGGCCTTCCTGCGCAACTCGGACGGCTCCACGCAGTGGGAGAACGACATCACCCAGGCCAGCGCGCCCTACAGCACCATCAACCACTGGGGCCGCAAGGGCTACGTCACCTTCGTCACCTTCGGCCAGAGCCAGGCCGACTTCGTGGCGCTGCCGTAATCCGTAACATCCAGGAGGCCTCCTCCCCTCGCCGGACCCCGGGGAGGAGGCCGCCGTCCGGGCTCCTCCACTCCCCCCCCTCGCCCCCCGCGCGGCTCTGTGGCATGGAGTATCCGCCATGCCGTCCGACGCCTTCTCCACGCTCTTCTCCTCCCAGCCCGTCCTGCTCGCCCCCATGGAGGACGTGAGCGACGCCATCTTCCGGCGTATCTGCCGCGGGCTGGGCGCGGACGCCTGCTTCACCGAGTTCGTCAACGTGGACTCCCTCTTGAAGGGATGCTCCCGTAGCGAGCGCAAGCTGCGGCTGGCCGAGGATGACCAGCCCACCGCCATCCAGATATATGGCGCGGACCCGGCGCGGCTGGAGGAGGCGGCACGCATCGCCGAGGCGGCGGAGCCCGCCTTCATCGACATCAACTGCGGGTGCTGGGTGCCGCGCATCGCCCGAAGGGGCGCGGGCTCGGGCTGGCTGCGAGACCCCGAGGCCATGGTCGCCATGGCGGAGCGGGTGGTGCGCGCGGTGTCCCTGCCGGTGACGGTGAAGACGCGCATCGGCTGGGGGCTGGAGGAGCAGATGCCCATCGTGGACATCGCCCGCCGGATGGAGGACGTGGGAGTACGCGCCCTCACCGTACACTGCCGCACCGCGAAGATGGGCTACAACGGCGTGGCGGACTGGAGTTGGGCGGCCCGGGCCCAGGAGGTGGTGCGCATGCCCGTCGTCGTCAATGGGGACATCCGCACCGCGGCGGACGTGCAGCGCGCACTGGCGGAGACGGGCTGTGCGGGCACGATGCTCGGACGAGGCGCCATCGAGCACCCCTGGGTATTCCGAGAGGTGAAGGCGCTGCGCGCGGGCCTGCCCCCCACTCCCCCGACGCCCACCGAGCGCCTGGACCTTCTTCGCGAGCACCTGCTCGCCAACGTGGAGACGCGAGGCGAGGCCTGGGCTGTGCCCTACACGCGCCGCTACCTTGCGGGCTACCTGCGCCAGGTGGAAGGCGGCACCAGCCTTCGCGCGTACCTCAACACCTCCAACAAGCTCGGGGAGTGGCTGGAGCGCATCACCGAAGTGGAGTCGCGCGTGGAGGCCTCCGCTCGAGAAGACACGCGTCTGGCAGGGTGACGTCGAACCCGGAGGCGCCCGGCTCAGGCGTAGGCAAACCGAGATACCGTGCGCGCGATGTCCCAGATTCTCTCACGCTCCGCATCCCCATCGACCCCCTGGCCATCGAGCACGAGCAGCATCCGGCCGATCTGCTCGGGGCGGAGATGAACCTCGACGTGGGGAATGCCGTAGTGGGCGGTGAGCATCCGCCGCAGGTTCGCGACGTAGGCGCTCGTGAGCGACACCGCATGGGGTGATGTGCCAAGCTCGGGGAAGAGCTGAGCGAGGGCTCCCTTGCAGAGGGTGAGACGGATTCGGGTGGGTTGCGTCACTGACATCTCCAAACCTACCCCCCAGTGGAATGTCCGGATGATACCCGAGGCGGAGTGCCCCGATGGCCATCGTGAGCCCCGGTGGCGACCTCCGCACGCAGGAACGCCCGGCCACCAGGCGACCAGGCGTTGGCGCCCGTACAGGCTCGCGCCTTGCTCCGGGAACTGCCTCAATCCAATTCGCCGGTGGCGAATGAAGCGCCAGCCAGCAAGCGGAAGGAGGGGGTGTCCATGGCATTGCCGATGGACGGTCCACCCAGCACGTACACGTCCAGCCCTGGAAGCGCGTGCCTGCGCACGCCCACCAGCACCTCGACGGAGGTGCCGCCTCCCGTCAGCGGCAGGGACAACAGCACGCTCACCTCTCGTCGAGTGTGGGTGTCCGTCGCCCCCAGGGAGGTGACGGTGGCGCTCAGCCGCAACTCGTCGTCCAGCACGGCGTTGTTCTGGCGGAACAACGACCTCAAATCATGCCGAGGCCGAAGGTACGCGCCCACCTCGCCACCCACCTGGAAACCCTCGCCCTGGAAGCCGAGTTGCAACCGCGGTAGCACGGCATAGCGCTCGTGCCCGAGCGCATCCTCGCGCCCCACGGGCAGACCGGCGGACACCTCCAACGCGACATTCAAGGGCGCCCCTTGCTGCATCCGCAGAATCGCCGCGCGTGCGCCCACCCACGGCGTCCCCATTCCCGAGTCCACCGGTGGAGCCACGTCCAACAGCGGCGAGCCCGTCTGCCAGGTGATATAGGGGAGCTGAACGTCGAGCTGCAGCCAGGACAGCACCCCGTACGCGAAAGCAGCGTGTACGGTGAAGCGCCTCTCCACCAGCCCGCGCCCCTCCCCCGGATCCCACGTCTTGAA
>QKJM01000193.1 GCA_003249315.1 Archangium sp. | reverse complement strand
GGTGTCCGAGGTGGCCGAGCGGATTCTGGAGCTGGTGGACGGGCGGAGGACGGTGCGGGAGATATCCGCCGCGTTGTGCGAGGAATTCGAGGTGGAGCCCGAGGTGTGCCGTCAGGACACGGTCGCCTTCGTGAAGCTCCTGATGGACAAGAAGGTGCTGGTGCTGGGGCCGTGAGGCCCGGACGAGAGGCAGTCATGCATCGAGCGGGTAGGCAGTGGCTTCTGACGGTGTGTGCGCTGTGGCTCGCCGGAGTGGCGTGCGGAGAGCCGCCGGTGGAGGCCGAGCTGACGGTGGCTTTCGAGCAGCCCCTGGACGGGCAGCGGCTGGCGGCGGGAGAGGACCAGGACGCGCAGGCCGAGGGCTTCCAGTACGAGGTGGTGGCGGTGGCGGCGGACACCTCGGGGCGGGAGGTGACGCTGGCGGGGGCGAAGCTGGAGCTGCGGACGGGGGAGGGCACCTCCTGGGAGGAGGGGCCGGCGGCCCTCATCGAGGGCTCGAAGGCGCGCTTCCCCGGAGTGACGCTGCGGGGCCGCACCCAGGTGCTGAGGGTGTCCGTGGAGGAGGAGGGCTCGCGGCGCACGGCCACGCGCAACCTGAGCGTGACGGTGGGCGCGGAGGTGGCGAGCCTGGAACTCGTGAGTCCCGCCGAGGGCCAGGTGCTGCGTGAGGAGGATGATGCGGATCCTCTGCTGCCGGGCTACCAGGTGGACTTCATGCTACGGGCCACCGGGCTGCGAGGGGCCAGCGGGCTGATCTCCTGCGCGGGAGTGTGTGGGATTGCTCCGGTGTCCTTCACGGTGGGGGAGGAGGGCGAGGCCCTCGCGCGGGTGACGCTCTCCGAGCCGGTGCGCGTGGCGCGGTTCTCCGAGTGCGTGGCGGTGGTGAAGCGGCCCGGTGGGGACGTCACCTCGCCGGCGCGCGGTGTGACGCTCGACACCGAGGGGCCTCGACTGGCCCTCACCTCGCCCATCTCCGCGGTGGCCAGCACCACCTTCAAGGTGGAGGCGGTGGTGCGCTCGGCCGAGGATGGCACCGTGGCCACCCTGTCTCGCTCGGGGGGCACGCCGCTGACGGCTCCGGTGCGGGCAGGGCTCGTCACCTTCCCGGAGGTCTCCGTTCCCGCGGATGGCTCCCATGACTTCCAGCTCAGCCTCACGGATTCGGGCGGCAACGTCACCGCGGAGGCTTTCTCGGTGGTGGTGGCGAGCGCCGCGCCCTCCCTCTCACTGACGGTGCCGGCCACCGTCACCAGCGCGGCCTCGGGTCAGCCCGCTGAGGCCGAGGCCGTGGTGAAGGTGAACGGCCAGCCCGTGGGAACGGAGGTGGAGCTGTGGACGACGGTGACGGGCCGGCTCGGCCAGCCCCAGCGCGCATGGACGGAGGCGAGCGGGGCGGAGCGGGTGGCTCGCTTCCCCCTGTCGCTCGCCGAAGGGACCAACACCGTGAAGGCCTGCGTGCGCAACGCCGCGGGCGCCCAGGCGTGTCAGCTCGCCACGACGCAGGTCCAGACGGGCCGGCCCTCCTGCCGCATCGTCGAGCCCTCTCCGGGGGACGTGCTTCCCGCGGGGAGCGGGCCGGTGACGGTGCGCCTGGAGGCGCTCGACAACAACGGGCCCGTGGAACTCTTGGCCCAGGGTCCTGTGCGCTCGGAGCGTGAGACGGGGACGGCCTCGGGTGGTGCGGCCTCTCTCTCCCTCTCGCTGACCGGAGACGGGGCGTGGAAGCTGGTGGCCTCCTGCGCGGGTGGCGGCGTCAGCCAGGCCGTCTCCGTGTACCGGGACACCACGGTGCCCGCGCTCGCCCTCTCCGTGCGCGACGCGCCCGAGGGCCGCATCGGCCCCTCCTTTGTCGACACCTCCTCCCTTCCCGGCACCCAGGTGGTGCTCGACGCGGTGACGGAGCCCTTCGCGCGGGTGCTCCTCCTGGGTTGCGGTTTGCCCGCCACGCTCTCCACGGTCGCGGATGGCCAGGGACGGGCCACGCTGCGAGACGTCACCGTCCCCGGCAGCGGCTCCTGCTCCTTCTCCGCCCGGGCGGTGGACCTGGCCGGCAACGAGTCCACGGTGCAGGTGCCCGTCGTCTCCGCCTACGGGGACTCCTCGCTGAGCTTCACCTCGCCGGACGCCTCGCGCACGCTGGGGCTGGAGGATGGCACTCCCGTGGAGGGCGGCCTCTCGGTGCCGGTCTCCCTGGCCTTCTCCTCCGGCGCCGTGGGCGAGCTGAAGCTCTACCGCGACACCGCTGAGGTGGCGAGCCTCGCCGTGGCGGCCGGGGACACCACGAAGCTCTTTTCGGAGGTAGCGCTCGCCGAGGGCGTCAACGTCCTGCGCGCGGTGCTGGTGAACGGGGCCGGGGCGGGGGCCTGCGCGAGCACGCTCTACTCCGTGGACACCGCGCCCGGTGCCATCACCCTCACTTCGCCGGGGGCCTCCACGTCGTACGACCGGCGAGATGATCGCGATCCGACCCTCCCTGGCATCCAGCGCCCGCTGAGCTACACGCTCCAGGATGCCTCTCCGGCGGCCCGCGTGGACGTGTGTACCAGCGTCGCTCTCACTCCGGCGGCGGCGCCTTGCCGGGACGGGAGCGGCTGGTTCACCCTGGCCTCCAGCCTTCCCTCCTCCACCTCCCTCTTCTCCTATCCGGACGGGACGTACTCGCTGAAGGTGGTACTCGACGACGGTGGTGTCCTCTCCGAGTCCGCGCACCTTCTCCTGAAAGTGGATGGTGTCCGCCCGGAGGTGACCGCGCTCGAGTTCAAGGGCGATCTCAATGGTGATCGTCAGGTGAACGCGGCGGAGTGGCCCGTGGGTGCTCCGGTGCTGCTCGTGTCCACCGCCGGGCTGGAGCTGGATCGCCCCATCCAGGTCCGCGACGCGGGCAACGGCACCCTCTATGGCCAGGCTCAGTCCGCGGGGGCGCTCACCGAGGTGTCCCTCGGTTCGCTGCCTCCCAACGAGGAGGCGGACTACTCGCTGGTGGTGGTGGTGACGGACGCCGCTGGCAACGTCAACCGGACGGTGACCGCCGTGCCGCCGGATCCGTTGGATCCCCTCAACGCCGCGGCGCTCACCTCCTTCCGGTTGGATCGCGTGGCGCCCGAGGTGACTCCCACCACGCCGAACAGGTCCACGCTCGGGCCCTCGGATGATGTGGATGGGAGCGCGCCGGGCTTCCAACTCCGGGCCAGCATGACGACGAGCGCCGACGTGGGCGCCGGAGGAGTCTCCATGCGCCTCGCGCCCCTGGGCATCGAGGTGAGCAAGACGCCGGTGGGACGCGCGGCGAGCCACGACTTCACCGTGGCGGGGACGGGCACCCAGGACTACATGCTCGTCTTCTCCGCCAGGGATTCGTCGGGCAACGTGGGTGAAGCGAAGGGCAAGCCGGTTCAGGTGGACCTGGAGGCCCCGGTACTCACGCTGGAGCGCCCCACTTCCGGCGACAGCCTCGACTCCTCTCTGGTGTCGGTGCGCGTCGTCGTCTCGGGTGGACTGGGGCTCGAGGTGGCCGTCTTCACCCAGCTCGACGGAGGCCAGGAGCAGCAGGTGGGCTCCTTCCCGGTGGTGAATGGCGTGGCGCAGGGCTCGGTGAACCTCCCCGACGGCACGCAGACGGTGACGGTGCGGGCCATGGATGCCGCCGGCAACCTCGGCGAGGCGAGCGCGACGGGGGTGACGGTGACGCTCATCGGCTGCGACGTCACGCTCACCTCGCCCTCGGGCTCCCCGGTCACCTTCAACCAGATGGATGATCGGGATGAGAACACACCGGGCCTCCAGTACCGGCTGAGCGGGCGCACCTCGAAGTGCCCGGGCCGCTCGGTGACCCTCTCCAAGAGCGCCAGCGTGCTGGGTGTCACCACGGCGGATCCGCTCTCCGGCCTGTTCTCCTTCGACGTGTCGCTGCCGGACGCCGAGCAGTCCCGGCTGACGGTGGACATGGCCGACTCGGCGGGGAACCAGACCAGCGACTTCGTCGACTACACCGTGGACATCACCCCGCCAACCCTCTCGTCCGTCTCCCCCTCGGCGGCGGCGTTGACCTTCGTGTCCGCCTCCAACGTGAACCTGTCCGCGGCAGGCTATGTGCGGGATCTCACCGCGGGTGGTGATGCCGATACGGAGTTCCGGGTGGAGGTGTCCGGAGCCATGGGAGGCCGCCTGCGCATCTTCTACCAGGGGACGGAACTCAAGGTGGTGCCGGTCTCCTCCTCTCCCGAGACACTGACGATTCCCCTCGTCCTGCCGCAGGACACCTCCGGGACGCTGGAGCTGAAGCTGCGCGACACGGCTCTCAACGAGGCGGTGTACAGCGTCCCCGTTACCGTGGACGTCATCCCTCCGGCGCAGGTGGCCTTCACGCCGGACATTCCCGCGGAGGGGGTGCGCAAGGCCTGGGTGGATCTGACGTGGACGCCGAGCGGCGATGACGGCACCACCGGTACGCCCGTGGGGTACGACCTGCGCTGGAGCACCGATACGCTGCTTCCGGCGGGTATTCCGGACGAGGCGACGTACAACGGGCCTTGGGTGCGGAAGGAGACCGGAGAGCTGCTTCCCCCGGACACCACCTCCTACCGTCTCACCCTGCCTCCGCTGGCGAAGTACTTCATCGAGGTGCGCGCTCACGACGAGGTGGGCAATGTCTCGGAGTTCCGGACCATTCCCGCGCTCGACAACGTCCCGCCGAAGACGGTCCTCACCCACCCGACGGGGAATGGACTCTTCTACGGGCTCGTCATGGCCAGCGGGGACCTCGATGGGGACGGGAAGGATGACCTGGTGACCGGGGACTCTCAGGTCTCCTCTGGCGTGGGGGCGGTCTTCGTCTATTACGATCTCACGCCGC
>QKJM01000415.1 GCA_003249315.1 Archangium sp. | reverse complement strand
CTGGGGATTGGCGCTCTGCTGGATACCTTTCCGCCGAAGATGAGTGGCGGGCAGCAGCAGCGGGTGGCGGTGGCGCGAGCGATGGCGTCGGAGCCGGCGGTGGTGCTGGCGGACGAGCCCACGGCGAACCTGGACCAGGCGACGGGGCGTTCGCTGGTGGAGTTGATGCGCCAGCTCAACCGGGAGCAGGGGATGACGTTCATCTTCTCCACGCATGACGCCATGGTGTTGGAGCAGGCGGACCGGGTGGTGCGGCTGGTGGACGGCCGCATCGCGAGCGACGAGCGCAAGACGCAAGCGGGAGGCGCGGCGGCGGCGGCGCAGGGGGCATGAGGCCACGGCGCATGAGGCTCGGCGCCTCGCTCTGGGGCGCGGTGGTGCTGCTGGCGGTGCTGGCAGGGCTGGAGCCAGCCCGGGCGGGCGAGCTGTGGCGGACGGACGACGGCGTGTGGAGCCTGGAGGGCTCGGGCTTCTACAAGCCGTACGGGGCGTGGCTCGTCATGCCCCGGGGGCTGGTGGAGGGCCTGGGCGCGTTGCAGTCGGTGCTGGACGAGACACGGCCGCTGCTCCCTCCGGAGGCCGCGGCGTCGTTGCCACAGGACGTGGGGGTGCCGTGGCAGGCGACGATGGGGAGCCATACGGTGCGCCTCTCGGGGCGGCTGCTGTGGGCCGAGCGGTTGGAGCTGGCGGCGGCGTGGCAGGCGTCGGCGGTGATGGGCTCGCACCCGTCTGTCGCGGTGGGTGGAACCACGTCGAGCCTGCTGGGCGGAGGGTTGACGGCGGCGAGGAGGCGGCTGTGGGACGTGGAGCCGTTGCTGGTGAACGAGCCGGGGCTGCGGCTGCAGCACGGGGTGGAGCTGCTGTCGTTGAAATACCAGACGCCTGGCGCCACGCTCGTGGTGGGCCGGCAGGTGCTGTCCTGGGGGACGGGACGGCTGTGGAATCCGACGGATTTGCTGAGCCCCTTCGCGCCGACGGACGTGGACCGCGAGGTGCGGCGCGGAGTGGACGCCCTGCGGCTGTCCTTGCCGCTGGGGGCGGTGTCACAGCTCGAGTTGCTGTGGCTGCCCCAGCAGGTGGTGGCGGACAACGGAGGGGTGGTGAGGGCGCTGACGAACGTGGGTGGCTTCGACCTGTCGCTGTCGCTGGCGAAGTACGTGCGGGACGTGGTGGTGGGGGGAGACTTCTCGGGGGACGTGGGGGCGCTGGGGGTACATGGCGAGGCGGCGTGGACGCTGCCTCTGGAGGGGTTGGAGGAGGGGCTCGCAGCGACGCGGGTGCGAGGGGACTTCGTGCGGGCGGTGGCGGGAGTGGACTTCCGGCCTGGGGAGCAGTGGATGGTGACGGCGGAGTACTACTTCAACGGCCATGGGGCCTCGCGGGTGGAGGAGTACGCGGCGCGGCTGCGGGACGAGCGGGTGGTGAGGGGAGAGGTATTCGGAGCGGGACGGCACTACGGAGGGCTGGTGGTGTCATGGCTGGCGGATGATCTGCTGACGGTGCAGATGACGGCGCTCGCCAACCTGACGGACCCGAGCGTCATGGTGGTGCCGGCGCTGGAGTACTGGTTCGAGCAGCGCGTGCTGATTCGAGCCGGGGGCTACCTGCCGCTGGGGGCGAGGCCGGACGCGGACGTGTTTCGGCGCCTGACGCCCGCGGACGTGCTGGGCGGCAGCACGGCGTGGGCCGAGGCTGTTTCGGGTTTCGGCCTGCGCAGCGAGTACGGGGCGACGCCCTCGGGCTTCTTCGCACAGGTGGGCATCTACTTCCCGTGACGGCTCCGCGCTGTCTCGGCCTTCACGAAGGTCGTCTCAGCTCTCCAGCAGGGCCTGCAGGTCCTCGGGAATCCGCATGGGCGTGAGGATTCCCACGTTGGCTCCGCCCGTGTTGCCGAGTGGCGCCCGGCCGAGCCAGGAGCCGGGCCCTGCCAGCAGGATTCTCGCGAACTGGCCGAGCATCTCCCGCATGTCCCCGCGCCGCCACCCATAGGTGAACATGAGGACATGCACCCGGATATGTGGTCCGGCATGGGCCTGGCTCAGGATGTGGGCACGCTCCAGGTGGCGCCAGGCCCGCGGCAACTCCGCGCCCTGTTCCGCTTCGACGGCCTGGCGCAGCTCGGCCTCGAACGCGACCCGTAGCGTTGGTTTCATCGGCATGACGTGTACTCCTCCTTGTGGACGCCACCTTCACGCGAGGCGCATGCCGCGTGCTTGTAAGAACTTGCTATCCGGGAGGAGGGAGGACCCACTCGACTTCGCTGGAGACTTCCGAGGGGGAGAGCCCGAACATGCGGCGGAAGACGTGGCTCAGATGGGCGCTGTCGGTGAAGCCGGCGGCGTGGGCCGCGGCGGTGAGGGAGGCGCCCGCCTTCACGTGCTCGGCGGCGCGGTGAATCCTCAACCAGAGGATGTAGGGACGGAGCGCGAGGCCCACTTCGGCGCGGAAGAGATGGGAGAGCCTGCTGGCGGAGAGCTCCACCTGGTGGGCGAGCGCGCCGAGGCTGACGTCGCCCTCGAGTGCGTCCGGCAGGAGACGTAGCAGGCGCCGCACCGCCGGATGTGTGGGCCGGGGGCGTGCCGCATCCACGCGCAGCGCGAGGAGCATGTCCTTCATGAGTGCTTCGGACTCGAGCCAGCGCCTGGGCAGTGCCGCTGGGGTGCATGGCACGAGGCTCTCTCCTGCTCGCTGCCAGTCGGCCACGGTATTCGTATCGAGGCCGAGTGTCCGGAGGCGCCGCCCGGCGAGGTCATCGGGGTCCACGTGAAGTAGCACCGCGGAGCTGGTCGTACCGGTCACCGCGTGCGGGGTATCCGGAGGGATGACAGCCGCCATGCAGGCCCGGGTGTGCCCATGGACGTCACCCAGCGGCACCGGCTCGCCGAACGAGAGCACCATCTGGAAGCTGTGGTGGGCGTGCAGCCGTGTCTCGCCCAGGGGCCCCGCGTAGAGCAGGTGCCCGGGTCCGAGGAAAAGGCACCCTCTCCACGGGTGGGTCGCGGCCATGGTGCCATTTTCTAACGCAGTCCTGGGGGGTTGTCGCCCGGCGGGGGGCGACCGCTCCCTCGGGGCGGAGATCGCCTCTTGAAACAGGAGGGGGCTCCCAGCGCGGAGGAGGGAGCTACCTCACCAGGTTCCTGTCCAACCAGGACTGGGCCTGATGCGCTCCGTCGTAGGGGGCCATGACTTGAGGTCCGGGTTGAGGGTTCCAGCCGGGGGGCGCCAGGAACACCGTGGTGCCTCTCTTCTCACTGTAGAGGCTGGCGCCGAAGGTCGAGATGTTCCACTTCGTGGCGACGTGGGTCTTGTAGTCCTTCCCGTGACGTCCGCCAGCGCCGGTCCAGCCAGTGGCCGGCCAGCCTTCGAGCTGCATGAAGGTGTTGTGCGCATTGCCGCCCAATCCCCACGAGGTCCGGCCGATGAGCAGCGAGGTGATGAACGGGCAGTGGTTCGCCGGGGCGGTCTCCTCCGTCACGAAGTCAGGATAATAGAGACCCGCGTTCAGGTTGCTCACGAAGGTCTGTGTGTAGTGGCTGTTCATCCGCGCCGTGCGGGTCGCGAGCCCTCCGTTGTAGACCTGATCATAGAATGAGGGAATGCCGCCCCCTCCGAGGTCACGGGAGCTGTGGATGAAGACGAAATGGGCGCCCGCCGCGAGCAGCTTGAGCAGGCGCCGCACCCCCGCCATGTCGTCACCGCCTCCGAGGGCGACGAGCTGTACCTGGTCATACCGCGCCAGATGCAGCTTCACCTTCCCCTCGTGGAACCCGTCGAAATGCGTTCGGGGAACCCACATCGACAGGTTTTGCCCTCGGATATGGGCACGCAGGTAGCGCAGGAACGTGGTGTCGCTCGCCGGGCAGACGTTGGCGGCGGGCGCGGGCCCCGCTCCCCACGCGGCCAGCCAGGCGTCGAGGATGCGCCCCAGCTCGCGCGGCGTCACCAGCCAGGCGATGTTGCTCGAGAGCCGCACCGCGTCGATGGCATTCTCCACGTTCGCCATCAATCCGGGCACCCCGCCCACCGCGTCGTTGTATCCGGTGACGATCCGGTTCGGCTCGCTGCCGGCGACCCGCAGCGACCGGACCTGCTTCCAGGCGAGGACGAACCGAATCACCTCTCCGAGTGCGTTCCGGACCGGATCCTGGAACATCGCATCGACCATGGTGCGGATGGTCCCCGCGGGGAGCACGGCGGGGGCCGCGGGTAGGCGTTCCTGATCCATGATTGGCATATCGACGCTCCTATGAGAAGGCTCGAGGCAACTCTCGGGGGGGGGGCAGTGAACTCAAATCTGGTGATTGTCGGGGCTGGAGACGCCAGAATAGACAAACTTGTAGACGAGCACGGAGATGAGCAGGATGAACAGGGGGACCACAACCACGCGGTGGTCCCAGAGGCTCTTGGCCGCCATGGCCACCATGTAGTTTGGCTTCGATGAATAGATGTCGTAGTAGGTCGCTGACTTGGAGGCCAACCTCTCCTTGTACTGGATGACACGGGGTCGGCTCATGTCGTAGTTATTGAACCGGGGCTGCCTCGCGCTGTGGTTCTTCTGTTCCCTCCACCGGGCGTCCTGGAGATCCTTCTCGTCGACCGTGCTCAGGGCGAGGCGAATCACACTCTGGAGTCTCTGCTGGACGGCGAAGTCGATCTCGGGGATGACTCCTTGCTCGATCTCGGTGTGGCGCACCCGAGGGAAGGGCGAGAAGGACTCCTTGTCGAGCTGGAAGTGGAGGACCTTGATCATGTGGTAGGCGGCCCGGGACCGGTAGTCGAAGTCCGCGGTGATGACCGCGCCGTGCTCCGCGTATTCGAGCAGCTCCTCTTTCAGACTGTCATTCCATTGCTTGTCGAG
>QKJM01000906.1 GCA_003249315.1 Archangium sp. | reverse complement strand
GGGCTTGGGAGCCGGCGCTGGCGCGGCAGCAGCGGGAGCGGGCTTGGGGGCCGGCGCGGGCGCGGCAGCAGCGGGAGCAGGCGCGGGTGCGGCAGCGGCTGGAGCAGGTGCGGGCGCGGCAGCGGCGGCTGGAGCGGGCTTGGGAGCAGGTGCGGCGGGGGCTGGACTGGCCTCGGGCTTGGGGGCCGGAGGAGGGGACTCGGTGGCAGGGGCGGGAGCCTGGGGGGCTTCCTGGGCCTCCTGGGCGAGGGCGGGGGATGCGAGGGAGAGAAGCAGGGCCAGGGACCAGCGACGCATGAGACCTCCGGTGAGGTTTCCGAGACTAGCAAAGGGGCTGGCTGCTCGGGGCTCCGAGCCGCCGGGCCAGCGGGCGTCCCCCTCCACCTTCCGGGCAGGCGGCGGGATTCACACGACCCGTGCATGTGGGCGCGTTCATTGCTATGGGACCGCTCCGCGATGCCCAAGCGAAATGATATCCGGAAGGTGCTCGTCATCGGCTCTGGCCCGATCGTGATCGGCCAGGCGTGCGAGTTCGACTACTCAGGGACCCAGGCCATCAAGGCGCTGCGAGAGGAGGGCGTGGAGGTCGTCCTCTTGAACAGCAACCCGGCGACGGTGATGACGGACCCTGAGTTCGCCCACCGGACGTACATCGAGCCCATCACCGTGGAGTCGGCGGAGCGGATTCTGGCGGCGGAGCGGCCGGATTCGGTGCTGCCGACGATGGGCGGCCAGACGGCGCTCAACCTGGCCAAGGCGCTGGCGGAGCAGGGCATCCTGGAAAAGTACGGCGTGCGCCTCATCGGGGCCTCGCTGGAGGCCATCAACAAGGCCGAGGACCGGCTGCTCTTCAAGGAGGCCATGAACCGGATCGGCGTGGCGCTGCCCAAGAGCGGCTACGCCACCACCATGCAGGAGGCCGTGGCGCTGACGGACGAGATCGGCTTCCCGGCCATCATCCGCCCCTCCTTCACGCTGGGCGGCACGGGTGGCGGCATCGCATACAACCGGGAGGAGTACGAGACCATCTGCCGCGCGGGCCTCAAGGCCAGCCCCACCTCCACCATCCTCGTCGAGGAGAGCGTGCTCGGCTGGAAGGAGTACGAGCTGGAGGTCGTGCGCGACTCGGCGGACAACGTCATCATCATCTGCTCCATCGAGAACCTGGATCCGATGGGCGTCCACACCGGTGACTCCATCACCGTGGCGCCGGCGCAGACGCTGACGGACCGGGAGTACCAGCGGCTGCGCGAGGCCTCGCTGCGCATCATCCGAGAGATCGGCGTGGACACGGGTGGCTCCAACATCCAGTTCGGCGTCAATCCGCGCGACGGCCGCATCGTGGTCATCGAGATGAACCCGCGCGTGTCGCGCTCGAGCGCGCTGGCGTCGAAGGCCACGGGCTACCCCATCGCGAAGGTGGCCGCGAAGCTGGCGCTGGGCTACACGCTGGACGAGCTGCGCAACGACATCACCCGCGACACGCCGGCGTCCTTCGAGCCCACGCTGGACTACGTGGTGGTGAAGGTTCCGCGCTTCAACTTCGAGAAGTTCCCCCACGCGGATCGCACGCTGACCACGAGCATGCGCGCGGTGGGCGAGGTGATGGCCATCGGCCGCACCTTCCGCGAGGCGTACCTCAAGGCGCTGCGCTCCATGGAGTCGGGGCGCACGGGCCTGGAGTCGCCCGAGCTGCCGGCGGGGAAGGAGGAGCGGCTGAAGGTGGTGCGCGAGGCGGTGCGCGTGCCGCGGCCGGAGCGGCCGTGGTTCGTGGCGCAGGCCTTCCGCGAGGGCCTGTCGGTGGACGAGGTCTTCGAGATGTCGGCGATCGATCCCTGGTTCCTTCGTCACATCCAGGCGCTGGTGGAGACGGGGCGGCGGATCCAGGAGTTCGGCGGGCTGGACAAGGTGCCGGACGAGGTGCTTCGTGAGGTGAAGGCGGACGGCTTCTCGGATCGGTACCTGGCGCAGCTCCTGGGCAGCACCGAGGACGCGGTGCGGGCGCACCGGCACGCTCGGGGTATCCGGCCCGTGTTCAAGCGGGTGGACACCTGCGCGGCCGAGTTCGAGGCCTATACGCCCTACCTCTACTCCACGTACGAGGAGGAGGACGAGGCGCCTCCCACCGAGCGTCAGAAGGTGCTGATCCTCGGTAGCGGCCCCATCCGGATCGGCCAGGGGATCGAGTTCGACTACTGCTGCGTGCATGCGGCGTTCGCTCTGCGCGAGGCCGGGTACGAGACGGTGATGGTCAACTGCAACCCGGAGACGGTGTCCACGGACTACGACACCTCGGACCGCCTGTACTTCGAGCCGCTGACGATCGAAGACGTGCTGGAGGTGGCGCAGCGGGAGAAGCCGGTGGGCGCCATCGTCCAGTTCGGCGGACAGACGCCGCTGAGGCTGAGCGTGCCGCTGGAGAAGGCGGGGCTGTCGATCCTCGGCACGTCTCCGGACGCGATCGATCGCGCGGAGGATCGCGAGCGCTTCGCGAAGTTGATCGAGAAGCTGAACCTGAAGCAGCCGGAGAACGGCGTGGCGCGCAGCCCGGAGGAGGCCTTCCGGGTGGCGGAGCGGATCGGCTACCCGGTGATGGTGCGGCCCTCGTACGTGCTGGGCGGTCGGGCCATGGAGGTGGTGTACGACGAGGAGAGCCTGGCGCGGTACATGCGCGAGGCGGTGAGCGCGTCGCCGGAGCACCCGGTGTTGATCGACCGCTTCCTCAAGGACGCCATCGAGGTGGATCTGGATCTGGTGGCGGACAAGACGGGCGCGGTGCTGGTGGGTGGAGTGCTGGAGCACGTGGAGGAGGCGGGGGTTCACTCGGGAGACGCGGCGTGTACGCTGCCGCCGCACTCGCTGTCGCCGGACCTGGTGGAGCGGATGAAGGATCAGGCCATCGCCCTGGCGAAGGAGCTGGGCGTGATGGGCCTGATGAACGTGCAGTTCGCCATCCAGGGGAAGGCGATCTACGTGTTGGAGGTGAACCCGCGCGCGAGCCGCACGGTGCCCTTCATCTCGAAGGCCACGGGGGTGCCGCTGGCGAAGCTGGCGTCGCTGTGCATGGTGGGCAAGACGCTGGCGGAGCTGGGCTGCACGCAGGAGCCCGAGTTCCGGCACGTGGCGGTGAAGGAGTCGGTGTTCCCCTTCGCGCGCTTCGCGGGGGTGGATGTGATCCTGGGCCCGGAGATGAAGTCCACGGGCGAGGTGATGGGGATCGCGGAGGACTTCCCATCGGCGTTCGCGAAGAGCCAGCAGGCGGCGGGGGTGAAGCTGCCGAAGGACGGCAAGGTCTTCATCTCGGTGAAGGACGACGACAAGCCGGCGGTGGTGGATCTGGCGCGGCGGCTGAGGAGCCTGGGCTTCAAGCTGGTGGCGACGGACGGTACCCACAAGTACCTGTCCTCCAAGGGCATCGAGCTGGAGAAGGTGCTGAAGGTGGCGGAGGGCCGGCCGCACTGCGTGGACAAGATCGTGGACGGGGAGATCGTCCTGGTCATCAACTCGACGTTCGGCAAGCAGGAGATCCTGGACAGCTTCCCCATCCGGCGCGAGGCGCTGATGCACGGGGTGCCGTACTACACGACGGTGCAGGCGGCGCGGATGGCGGTGGGGGCGCTGGAGTCGCTGTTGCGCAAGGAGCAGACGGTGCGACCGCTCCAGGACTACCTCGGCGCGCGCTGAGCCCCGCTCCCTCCCTCTCCCTCCGGGAGAGGGTCGGGGTGAGGGTGCCTCGGTTCCCGGGTTGAACCCCTGTAGGCTTGGAGCATGAGCCGTCTCCCACTGTTCGCGCTCCAGCTCGCGCTCCTCACGCTCCCGGCCTGCTTCCGGGAGCACCGTCCCCCGACGCCCACGCTCACCTCGGTAGCGGAGGAGCTCCTCGCTGGAGTCGAGGGAGAGGGGAGCACGGCGGGGGTGCTGGTGGTGGATGCGGAGACGGGCGTGCCGCTCTTCGCACACCGCGAGCACGTGCGGCTGCTGCCCGCGTCGACCATGAAGGTGGTGTCCACCGCCGCGGTGCTCTCGGCGCTCGGGGCGGACTATCGCTTCCACACGCCGGTGCGGCTCGAGGGCACGCTCCGGGGCGGGCTCTTCGAGGGAGATCTGGTGGTGGAGGCCTCGGGAGATCCGTCCCTGGGCTCGTGGCGCTTCCCGGAGACGGCCCTGGCCTGCGAGCAGGTGGCCGAGGCGATGGTGAACCGGGGCATCCAGCAGTGGAGTGGGGAGGTGCGGGTGCGCAACGCCGACGAGGGGCCATATGGCCTGTTCGGCCCCGGCTGGGCCTGGGACGACGCGGCGTACGCCTACAGTGCCCCTCCGACGCCCTTCGTCTTCCGAGAGAACGTGGTGGAGCTCTCACTCGCGCGCCCGGCAGGCCAGCCCTGTGAGGCACAGCCCGTGCAAGTCCTCTTCTCTCCGGCCTCCGCCGCGCCCGACACCCTGGTGTTCCTGGACACGAGCGCCCCGCGAGCCGGCCTGGGCTGCGTACGCGAGCGCAGGGGAGGGCGCATGCGCTGTGTGTGGCGCTCGACGGAGGAGCAGTGCCCGCGCAAGGCCTCGCTGCGCGTCGCCACCGATGAGCCCCAGGCGCTGTTCACCGCGTGCGTGGAAGAAGCGCTGGCGGCACGCGGGGTCGCTCACGCCCCGGCCCCGGTGGAGAGTGCTCCGGAGCCGACGGCATACACGGTGGAGCCGCTGGTGGAGCTCGTCAGTCCGTCCCTGGCCGAGCTGGTGAAGGTGACGAACAAGGAGTCGCTCAACCTGTACGCCGAGCGGCTCGGCCTCAGCTTCACCCGCGAGCGGATGGGGAAGGAGAGCTACCCGGCGTTGCGCGAGGCGATGGAGCAGGAGCTCGAGC
>QKJM01000455.1 GCA_003249315.1 Archangium sp. | reverse complement strand
GGCGGCCACGCAGGGGGTGCCGGTGACGGTGGGGCTGGAGATGCCGGTGGGCAACCAGGAGCGCGTGGAGCGCTTCATCGCCAGCGAGGGCACGGAGGAGGACTGGGGCCTGCTGATGGAGAGCCCCTTCTGGCGCAGCCCGTACCCGGACGGACGCAACAGCGAGGCGACGGTGGGGCTGTTGGATGGGCTGCGCAAGCTGCGCGCCCAGGGGCTGGACGTGCGGGCCTTCGCCTTCGATCACCCGCCGCTGGAAGGGGAGGAGCGCGAGGAGGCCATGGCGAAGACGGTGCTGGAGGTGGCGGCACGCGCGAAGGAGCGACTGGTGCTGGTGCTCTCGGGCAACGTCCACCCACGGCAGACGAAGGGGCTGTCGTGGATGCCGGAGTACCGGCCCATGGGCCTGCGCATCGCCAGGGCACGCTCCTCGGTGTACTCGCTGGACATGGCCTATGACAGCGGCACGGCGTGGATCTGCGCGGTGGGCGCGAAGAACAAGCTGGAGTGCGGGGTGCGAGAGGCCAGCGGCCACGACAACGGAGAGAGGTACTTCATCCACCTCTTCAGCGGCCTGAGCCGGGAGGGCTACCACGGCATCTTCTACGTGGGCCCGGTGTCGGCCTCGCTGCCGGCGGTGCGCTACGGGGTGGAGCCAGCAGGCGAGGTGCAGACAGGCGGAGAGACGCCGCCCCCGCAAGGCTAGTCCCCGCATTCCCCATTCAGGTGCCGAAGGAATCGAGCGTGACGAGGTTCGATTCCTTCGACACCACCCCTGGCACCTCCCCTGCTCGCCCACCGGCTGGCCGACGAGGGCCTTCTGGCCCCGGGGAACGCGCGCCTGGAATGCTCCGGTTGAGATCTTTGGATCTCGAAGGAACCCGACCAGAGGTCATACCCATTGGATTTGAGAACTCGGGCCGAGGCAGCGGGGGCCTCGCCTCAGGATGCCTTCCAGCTCCTGGAAGCCTCCACCCTGCTCGCCCGGACACAGGATGTCCAGACGATTGCCCGGCATGTCTGCTCGGTGGCGAGACAGCTCGTGGGCGTGGACGGTGCCACGTTCGTCCTGCGCGAGGGCGATCAGGTCTACTACGCGGAAGAGGAGGCACCCGGGGGACTCTGGCGAGGACGCCGGTTTCCGGTCGACCAGTGCATCTCCGGCTGGGTCATCCTGAATCGCCGCGCGGCGGCCATCGACGACATCCATGCGGACCCGCGTATTCCCATCGAGGCGTACCGCCCCACGTTCGTCAGGAGCCTCGCCATGGTGCCGATAGGCCGCGAGCAGCCCCTCGGTTCGATCGGGGGGTACTGGGCGCACAGGCACGAGGCGACAGGACGGGAGCTGTTCCTGCTCGAGGTCCTCGCCGAGCTGGCGGCGGAGGCCCTGGCCCAGGCCAGCCTCCGCGAGGAGGTGAAGCGGCTCCGCGCCCAGGCCGTGTCCGCCGAGGAGGCCTCCGTCGCCCGTGAAGAACCCATGCTCTCGCGCCTCATCCCGGTCATGGCGCATGACCTGAAGAATCCGCTGGGAGCCATCTCGCTCGCGGCACAGGCGCTCCTGCGACGAGGCTCGCTCGACGAGCTGGACACCGGACGTGTGCGGCGGATCCTCGCCAGCGTGGAGCGTGCGCGGCACTTCGTGGACGAGGTCCTCGAGTACTCCCGCCTCAGGGAGAAGGGCGGGCTGCCGCTGGAGGTGGCGGATGCGCGGTTGGAGGAGATCACCCGCTCCGTCGTCGAGGAGGCACGGACCGCCTTCCCGGGGAGGAAGATCAACCTCGTCGCCGAAGAGGCGCTCGGGAGCTGGGACACCCACCGCGTGGCGGAGGTCCTGTCGAATCTGCTCGGCAACGCGCTCCAATATGGTGAGCCGGAGCGACCCATCACGCTGTCCGTCGGTTCCCGGCACGAGGAGTGCTTCGTCGAGCTGCACAACTTCGGCCCCCCCATTCCCGAAGAATTCATCCCCACCCTGTTCGAGCCGTTCCGCCGGGGCCGAACGGGAGGACGGGGCTCGGTGGGATTGGGCCTCTTCATCGTGAACCAGATCGTCCAGGCCCACGGCGGGCGTATCGGTGTGCGCTCCACGCTCGAGCAGGGCACCACGTTCTCGGTCCACCTGCCAGCGCATCAGTCGCTGCCCATGTGCCCGCTGCGCGAAGGGCTGAGCTGAAACGAAGCCGCCCTCGCGCACCCGCTCAATCTCCGACGTCTGCCCTCTTGTCGGGGAGTCCACTCTTGAAGTAGGCCCTCCCTACCTGTGTATCAGGGTCCTGGAGCGGTCGCGCTCCCCCTACCGGAGCAAGCCATGAGCAGAAAGGGCATCGAGATCAACGGAGAGACGCCCAAGACGGCCAAGCCGCGCAAGCTGTACGTCAAGGTGGACTCCCAGGGCTGCATCCTGCTGACCATCGAGCACGCGCACAGCGAGAACGGATGGGCGGTGCGCATCACCGACGAGGATGAGCTGGAGAAGCTGCGCAACGCCATCCTCGAGGAGGGCTGAGGAGCGCCCTCAGTCGCAGGAGACCCGGAAGGAACCATCCAACTCCAGGGGGAGGATGAGCGTGCGCAGCCCCTCCGCCTGGGCCTCGGGGCATACGCTCCTCGCCAGGGCCTGGGCGGCGCTCTCGCTCTCCGCGTACTCCACGTTGAGCACGGGCTTGCCCGCGTCGAGGAAGGGCCGTAGCGCCTCGCACTCGTCGTACTCATGGCACTGCTCGTCGAGGCTGAAGTCGAAGTAGTCGACCAGCTCGGCCGCCAGCGCCCCCGTATTCTTCAACCCCACCGCGAGCCCGCGGCGGTGGGCCTCGTTGGCGAGGAAGCGGTTGAAGGCGAGCTGCTCCCGCTCCGTCAGCGGAAAGCCCGTGTCGTTGAGGTAGCCGTCCACGTTGTCGGGTTCGACGCCGTCACAGCCCCTGGCCGCCGCCAGCGCAAGCCGCCCGCGCACCAGCTCCACCACCGCGGCCTGGCGAATGTCCAACCAGCGCTCTCCCTCCCACTCCTCCAGCGGATGGCCCTTCGTGTCCTCGCCGAGGAGCCCGACATCGGGCCTCCAGTCCTCGAAGGTGCCAGCGGAGAAGTAGCAGATGACGATGCGCCCCTCGGCCTTCAGCCGCTGGAGAAGGGCCTCGTCCGTGTCGAAGAGGTCCACATCGTAGAGGTCCACGTCATGCCCCGTGTCCACCGGCCCCTGGAGCTGCCACTGCCAGGTCGTCTCCGGCCCCGGCCGCACCCACGGCCCGTCCCGAATGGGCTCATCGTCCGGGGGCTGCTCCTCCAACGGAGGTCCTGGCACCTCGCCCCGGCAACCCGCGAGCAGCAGGGCCACGAGCGCTCCTCTCCAGAGTCTTCTCGCGTGCATGGCGCCCACTCTGAGCTCTCCGCGAAGAGGGGGAAATAGCCCTGGAGGCCCGGCGGAGCGTCAGCGGGCGGGCCATCCCAGGAAGGAGCCGGGGTGCTGCGACTCCTTCCCGGGAGGAGAGGGCTTCTTCTACTTCTCCTCGCCCTTGGCCTCCTTCGCCTCCACCTCGCTCGCGGGCTCCTTCGGCTTGCGCAGCGGACAGGCGATGATGGCCCCGTTCGGATCGATGGCGTCCGAGCCGGACTCCACCTTCAGCACCTTCCGGTCCTCCCCGATCACGAACGTGTAGCGGTTGGCCAGCTTCAACACCGGCACCTTCACCTCGTACAGGTTCGTCAGCTTCGCTTCCGGGTCCGGAATGAACGGGAACTGCGCCTTCAACGACTCCTTGAACTTCGCCAACGTCTCTTTGTCATCCGTACTGACGGCCAGGACCTGGCCGTGGAGCTTCTCGATGTCCGCATACCGATCCCGGTACGCCGAGAGCTCGCGCGTTCAACCACCTGTGAACGCCTTGGGGAAGAAGGCCACGATGACCGGACCCTCCTTCACCATCTCCGACAGCGTGTACGACTTGCCGGCGGTGTCCTCCACCGTGAAGTCCGGCGCGACGTCCCCCACCTGGGGGGTGGCTCCCGCGAAGAAGCCCGCTACGAGCGTGGGAATGAGCATGCCCTGAAGGCTATCACGCCTCGCTCATGCGCGCCCACACCGCCGACGCCGCCTCCCGGGCCTGCTCCGCCACCACCGTCGGGTTCACCGACAGCGGTCGCCTCGCCCACACCCGCCAGATGCCATCCACCATCACTGACTCGACATGCCGCGAGCCCAGGCCGAACACCACGTGCCACGCCAGGTTCTCCGCCGTCAGCGGCGTGGCCGGCAGGTAGTCCATGATGAGCAGGTCCGCCACAGCCCCCTCCCTCAACATCCCCACCTGCACCCCGAAGGACTGAGAGGCCAGCCGCTGCCCGTTGGCCAGGTAGCGCAGCACGTCGATGGGCTGCCCCGCATCCCTCGAGCGCAAGTACGCCGCCTGCACCTCCGCGAACATGTCCGCGCTCACCCCGTCCGCCCCCAGCGTCGCCCGGTGCCCGAACTTCAGCGCCGGCGCGTAGCCTACCTCGCTCTCCATGTTCGAGCGCGGCGTGTGCGCGATCCACGCCCCCGTCGCAATCACCTGCGCCAGCTCCGGCCATGACAGGTGCCCCATGTGCGCCAGCACGCTCTGCGGAGACACCAGCCCCGCCTCCAGCAGACGCGTCACCGGCGTGGCCCCATGGCGCTCCTCGGACAGCCTCTCGTCGAGCGGATCCTCGGACAGCGGCAGGTGCAGCCCCGTCTGGGTGCTCTTCACCGCCTCCGCCAGCCCCTCCAGCGCCTCGCGGCCCACCGTGAAGAGCGGCGCCGAGCCCACCTGCCCACGGAAGCGCCCCTGCGCCTTTTGCGCGAAGCCCACCGACTCCTCCAGCCCCTCCTCCCGGCCCACCGCCCCCCTCCTAT
>QKJM01000049.1 GCA_003249315.1 Archangium sp. | reverse complement strand
GGCTCGTCCAGGCCCGCGGCGAAGACATCGGGGAGAAGGACACCATCGAGGCGCTCGAGGAGGGAGAGGACCACGAGCTCTCGGACTTCCAGGGCTCCGTCGACAAGACGCGCGGCGAGGCGCGCCGCTTCGTCCGGATGGAGCTGCTACCCGCGCAGAAGCGCACCCACGAGAAGGTGAGCCGCCTCAAGCGCACCCTGCACTGAGGCGGACCGGGCTCACTGCGGCCAGTGGTAGATGCGGCCGCCGGAGCCCACTACCCACAGGTCCTCGGGACTCGTTCCGCCAATGTCCCAGAGGCTGCCCGAGGTGGTGAAGATCTCCGTCCAGCTCGTCCCGTCAAAGCGGTAGGCCTCTCCCTGCTGCGTCACGACGTAGATGGAGGCATGGCCGAAGGCAATGATTCCCCGGAAGTCATCCCCCGAGGGGACGACATTGGAGACGGAGACCTTGCTCCAGGACTGCCCGTCCCACTTCATCATGCCGCGATCCTCCCCCACGGCGAAGGCCAGCTTCGGGTGAACCACCCAGACGGAGTTCATGTCCTTCAGCCCTGACGTGGAGACATTCTGGTCATTCCACTGGGAGTTCCCTGGATCGTACCGGTAGATGCGAGGTGAGCCGTCGGGACCACCCACGGCGAACATCAGTTCCGGCGACAGGCCATGCACGTCGTAGAAGGGAACGTTGCTCACCGGAGACACCATCTGGTCGCTCGCGCTGCCATCCCAGAGGAAGAGCCGTCCGTCAGCGTTGTTCTTGTGCCCCACACCGTGGATGTCCACGCCACCATTCGCGAGGTTGAAACCCCACAGCCCCCGCATCTCGGTGTCCGGCGCTGAGGGAGGACCTATGGTGCATGTGTCGGCATCGAGTTCGTGGATGCCCAGGTTGCCGAGATCCCCCCCGAGGTAGGCTCGCCCCGTCCGGTCGTCGACCCACACGGTGCGCCAGTCGTCACTGCAGCCCGACCCGAGGAGGGAGAAGGAGCCCTCCCCCGGACGCATCCGGGCCCGCGTCCCACCAGCGCCCACCACCCAAACGCCTCCGTCCCCCCACGGCTCCACTCCGAACCAGGTCGAAGACCCCTGGCTCTTGTCGGCCCAGCTCTCACCACCGCCCGGGCACACCCCGTCACTCGCGGTCTCCGCTACTCCGTCGCAGTCGTTGTCCTCCCCGTCACAGAGCTCGCGCGCTCCCGTCCAGGTGAAGCGGTTTCCATCATTGCAGTCCCCACCCTGATTGATGTGGTCGGCGGGCGGTGCGCATGAGAGGAGGCCCGCGTCCGCCTTCCCATACGAGTCGCGGTCGTCATCCGGGTACCAGGTCTCGGGCAAGGTGACGAAGCCACATTCCGTGCCTCCGTCCCCGGCACATGCCACCAGACCCTGGCAGTCGTAGCCTGGGTCACAGCTCGTGCCGAGCGAGAAGCCCTCGTCCACGCTGCCGTTGCAGTCGTTGTCCAGCGTGTCGCACAGCTCCGAAACGCCCGGGTGGATGTCGGGCGCCTGGTCATCGCAGTCATCGCCCAGGGTGACATACCCCGCGTCCGGCGAGCCGCAGGCCAGCACCCCCGCGTCCGCTCTCCCATGAGAGTCCAGGTCCTCGTCCGGGTAGTAGAGGGTCGGATCCGCCTGGAGGGCACACGACGTCCCTCCGTCCGACGCGCAGCTCAGTTGCCCCGGGCAGCCAAGCACACCCGGATCACAGCTCGTGCCCAGCCCGAGTTCCTCGTCCACCTGCGTGTCGCAGTCGTTGTCCCGCGAGTCGCACAGCTCGGTCGCCCCCGGGTGACTGAGCGGATCCGCATCCATGCAGTCCGTACCGCCGGTGAGCTGCGACACGTATCCGTCCTGGTCCGTGTCCTCCGCCGCCACCGACAACGTCACCTCGCTCACCTCTCCCGGGGTGAGGGTGACGGTGCGGAAGGTCTGCGTCACCGCGGAGCCCTGACAGCCATGCTCGAAGGCCTCGACGGAGACCGATAGCGTCGTACCCCACCCCTCCTCCCGGTACACGGCCAGCGTCGCTTCACCGCCCGTGAAATCCCCCTTGCCCGTGAGCTCGGTCGAGCGCGCCTCGCCCGCTCCTGCCGCGTCCCGCGCGCTCACCCGCACGCAACCCGGCTTGAAGCCCGACCAGGACACAGTGAGCTTCACGGCTCCTTCCGCTCCGTTCCCGGAACGGCAACCGACGACGACGACTCCTACGAGCAATAGTGCGCGAAGATGCATGACCCTCCCATCCTACCGCACTCGCCCTCCCAGAGGAGGAGGAGGAACCACCTCGCGCGGAATACCTCGCCTCCCTGTCCACATCATCCGACGCACACGTACCTTTCCCGTGTGCGCCACCGCTCGCCCCGTTTCGAGTCCAGACGGAAATCTGTCGCGAGACACGAAGACTGATTCGAGCACAGCGGAACTTTGCGAATTCTTGCAAGTCTTTCCGTAACGAGCTGGCGTCCTCCCTCAGGAAAGGCTTGAAAAATTTCCCAGCATTCCAATAATCTGGCTTTCACGGCGAAGCCACGTTGAAACAACGAATAAGCCAGACTGGCGCCAAATAGAAACCAAACAATACGAATGTGCTCGATTCATCCCTGAGCGGGTCGCTGACAGGGAAAAGGAGATGGAGTCTGCGATTCACTCCTTGACGTCGAAGGCAGGAATTGAGACCCATGTCCGCACGGGCCGGCGAACCAGCGAAATCAACGGGAGCGGACGAGGATGATTCGAATCGGGCGGAGAAATTTCGTTGCCGGTGTGGGTGCCTCGCTACTGGCATCTCCGTTGCTACGCTTTCTCGCGGGAGAGGCCCGGGCGCAGACGACGACTCACGCGAAGCGGCTCATCGTCTTCTTCACGCCTAACGGAACCATCCATTCCCAGTGGCGCCCCACCGGAACGGAGGAAGCCTTCACATTCCCCGCCGGCAGCATCCTGGAGCCACTCGCCCGCCACCAGCAGAACCTGCTCATCTGCGACGGCATCGACTTCGTCGACGTGAGCAACCACTCGCCCGGCATGGCCGCCATGCTCACCGGGAGTGGCACGGCGCAGAGCACCTCCGGGGGCCTGTCCGTGGATCAATACCTCGCGCGGCAGGTGGGGCAGGCCACGCGCTTCCAATCGCTGGAGTTCGGCGTGCAGACGAGCGCCTGGGGCGCCCAGCAGCAGACGCGCATGGTGTACTCGGCGCCCGGCACCTTCGTCTCGCCCGAGGACAATCCCCTCAACGCCTTCCAGCGCCTCTTCGGCACGCTGTCCCCCGACGGCTCCACCGCGGACAAGGTGCTGCGGCGCCGCCAGAGCATGCTGGACGTGGCGCGCGCGGAGCTGAACGACCTGTCCCAGCGCGTGGGCGCGGAGGAGCAGCGGAAGCTGGAGCAGCACCTCGAGGCGCTGCGGCAGACGGAGCGCGGGCTGAGCGGAGCGGGCGATGCGTCCGCCTGCGGCGCCACCCAGCCCTCCTCCTCCCTGGACGCCCGGGCCAATGACAACTTCCCCGCGGTGGGGCGCGCCCAGATGGATCTGCTGGTGAGCGCGCTCGCCTGCGGCATGACGAACGTGGCCTCCATCCAGTGGACCCACACCGTCGCGCCCCAGGTCTTCACCTGGCTGGGCGTGGGCGAGGGCCACCACGAGCTGTCCCACAAGGATGACTCCAACGCCCAGGGGGTGGCGAACTTCGTCAAGTGCGAGCGCTGGTTCGCCGAGCAGCTCGCGTACCTGCTGGACGCGCTGAAGGGGCGGCCGGATCTCGAGACGGGAGGCACGCTGCTCGACTCCACCCTGGTGCTGTGGGCCAAGGAGCTCGGCGACAGCCGCCTCCACAACTGCCGCTCCGTCCCCTTCGTCCTCGCCGGGGGCTCCCAGTGCCCCATGCGCTTCGGCCGCTACCTGCGCTTCAACGGCGCTCCCCACCAGCAGATCCTCACCTCCGTCTGCCACGCCATGGGAGCAGGCATCGACACCTTCGGTGATGCCACCCGAGGCAGCGGCCCCCTCCCCGGGCTCGTCTGACCTTCCTCCCTCCGCTCCCCTCCACATCTCTCTTTAAAGGAGGTGGCATCATGCACCCCTTCTTCCGGCACCTGTCTGCCCTTGGCGTCCTCTGCGCGCCCTTGCTGTCCGCGTGTACCTCCGCCCCCCAGCACGGGTGCCCCGATGACCTGGAGTTCTTCCGCACCCGCCTGTGGGAACCCACGATGTCCGTGCAGTGCATCGCCTGCCACAACGCCGAGGGGCTGGCGGCCGGCACGCGACTGGTCCTCCAGCCGCCGGAGCAGCCGGGCGCGCTGGAGGCCAACTTCTGGGCGGTGCGGGATCTCGCGTACATGAAGCACGAGGGCACCTCCCTGCTGCTGCTCAAGCCCTCGGGCCTGCACCCGGACGGCCACGGCGGTGGCGGGCTCCTGCCCCAGGACAGCCTGCGCTATGAGGACTTCCGCCACTTCGTGGACCGCGTCACCGGCGTTCCCGGCGCCTGCGAGGCCTCGCCGCAGCAGGCGTGTACCCCGGAGACGAACGATCCCGGTGCCCGGCAGCGCCTGCGCCTGCTCACCCGCTTCGAGTACGACAGCACCCTGAGGGATCTGCTGCACCTCGACGGCACCTGGGCCGACTCCTTCCCCGCCGAGACGGTGGTGTACGGCTTCGACAACAACGCCGACGCGCGCGCCGTGGGTCAGCTCCTGTCCGACGAGCTGTTCGCCACCGCCGAGAGGGCGGCCGAGGCCGCCGTGGCGACCCTGGACAGCCACGTCTCCTGCGCACCGGGAGAGGCGTGCGCGAAGGAGTTCATCACCCGCTTCGGCGAGCGCGCCTTCCGCCGCCCACTGACGGACACGGAGCACGCCCGCTACCTGG
>QKJM01001037.1 GCA_003249315.1 Archangium sp. | reverse complement strand
ACGCGCTTCGAGACACAGACGCTGGCGGGCCTGCAGTCGGTGGGCGGCTTCGGCGGCAAGGCGGACGTGCTGCAGAGCTACAACCACTACGTGGGAGACCCGGGGTACCTGGACGAGGACCTGGCGCGCTACGACGAGGTGACGCTGGAGAAGGTGAAGGCCTTCGCCAACGAGGTGCTGAAGCCGGACGCGCGCGTGGTGCTGCACGCCGTCCCCTCGAGCGCCGCTGCCCCGGAGGTGAACTGATGCGCCGCTCCTTCCTCGCCATGTCCCTCCTCTGTCTGGCTTCCGCGTGCGCCACCGTGCCCAGGGCCGCGCCCGAGGACTCCACCCCCCCGGCCTCCGAGGCCTTCCGCCAGCAGCCGCCCGAGCCGGGAGAGCCGCCGGAGTTGGTGCTGCCGAGGTTCGAGCAGGCCACGCTCGACAATGGACTCACGGTGCTGGTGAGCACGCGCAAGGAGCTGCCGCTCGTCTACACGGGCGTGGCCTTCGCCGCGGGCAGCGCGAGGGATCCGAAGGGCAAGGGTGGCCTGGCGGAGATGACGTACGAGATGCTGCTGGAGAGCGCGGCCGGCAAGGACACGCTGGAGCTGGACAGGGCCTTCCAGGACCTGGGGGTATCGCCCTCGGCGAACGTCACCCCGGACGGGGCCTTCGTCGGCGTGAGGGTGCTGCGGCGCAACGTGGACGAGGCGCTGGCGCTGCTCTCGGACGTGGTGCGCAGGCCGGACTTCACCCGGGAGGACTTCGAGCGACGCAAGAATCTGCAGCTCTCGGCGCTGGTGCGCCAGTCCGGCAACCCGAGCTTCCTGGCGAAGCAGGCGTACCTGAAGGCGGTGTTCGGCGAGGAGCACCCGTACGGGCACCCGGTGAGCGGCGTGATGGAGACGGTGGAGTCGGTGACGCTGCCGGACGTGAAGCGCTTCTACCAGGAGAACGTGGGCCCGAAGGCGGCCGCGCTGGTGATGGCGGGAGACGTCACCCTGGAGGAGGCGGTGGAGTGGGCCAGGCGAGCCTTCGGCGACTGGGAGGGGGAGGCCACGCTGCCTCCGGTGCCTCCGGCGCCGCCCGCGCTTCCTCGGGAGCGGGTGCTCTTCGTGCCGAGGCCGGGGTTGGAGCAGACGATGGTGGTGGTGGGTCGGCCGGGAGTGGAGGTGGGGCACCCGGACGAGTACGCGCTGGAGCTTGCGACCACGATCTTCGGCGGCTTCTTCGGCAGCCGGCTGAACATGAACCTGCGCGAGGACAAGGGCTACACCTACGGGGCGAACGCGCACCTGGACGCGCGGCTGGGAGGGGGGCCGCTGACGGCCTCGTCGGCGGTGAGGGCGGACGTGACGGGACCGGCGCTCACCGAGTTCTTCCGGGAGCTGGAGGGACTTCGCGAACGGCCGATGACGCAGGAGGAGTTGGAAGCGGCGCGCGAGGGCCTCATCCGGGGGATTCCGGGGGCCTTCGAGACGGTCTCGGGGCTGGGAGCGAGCGCCGCGGAGCTGTTCCTCCAGCGACGGCCGATGGACGAATTCGCCCGGAGGGTGAAGGGGCTGGAGCAGGCGACACCCGCGGAGGTGCAACGGGTCGCCGAGACCTACCTGAACCCCGAAGCGATGAAGGTGGTGCTGGTGGGAGACCCCGAGGTGATCGAACAACAGGTGGGCCCCCTGAAACTGGGCAAGCTGAAGCCACAGCCAGAGCGGTAGACCCCCACCCCGGCCCTCGGGTCGAAACCGTGTAGGTCCCCTCTCCCTCTGGGAGAGGGCTAGGGTGAGGGTGCCTGAAACACTCGGGCTCCCCCATCCCCCGTCGTCTACCCGCGATCCTTCTCCAGCTCCTCGTCGCCGCGGAGCAGACGAACCTCCTCATCGGCCTCTTCGATGGGGCTGCGCAGATCAGGCACATAGCCGCCGACGGGCGCATCACTGTCCCAGGCGAACTTGAGCTCGCGAGTGGAGTGGATGGAGTCGGAGGCGTAGAGGGGCCGGGTGTCATCGGCCTCGAGGCCGCGCTCGACGCGGTCCTTCGCATAGGGGGGCTTCTTGGAAGCCTCCCGGGGCCGTAGCGGATCGTACTTCCTGCGTTTCTCGTCGGCCATGGTGAGCCACCTCGCTGAATGGATGCCTTACGCAATTCAATCTGTGGAGCGATGCGGGGACTCCAAGCTTCCCGGGGAGGAAGGAGCACGGGCCCGCCCGCCCGGTTCGCCGACGGCCGCACCCGGAGCGCCAGGGTGAGGAGTCGGTCAGAGCGTCGCTTCCCTGGCGGGAGGGGCTCGGGTAGGTTGCGCCGCCCTGCGTGTTGCAGTCCCGCAGTTCGCAGTCACCCGAGGAACCCGAAAATGGCCAGGATTTCCCAGGATCAGGTCCAGGAGCGTCACACCTTCCTGCTCGAGCTCTTCCGCAACCAGCCGGAGCTCAGCCGCCAGGAGGCGATGGAGGCGTACAAGGACAGGTTCGGCGCGTCGCTGAACGCGAAGACCTTCAACGAGCTGCGCGAGCAGGCGCAGCGGGACGTGGAGGGGCCGCGCGAGGAGGAGGAGAAGGCCGACGAGGAGAGCGAGTCGTCGGAGCATGAGTCGCCGATGGCGGACACGGCGTCGAGGCTCAGGGAGGTAGCGGCGCCCGAGCTGATGAGCAGCGCGTCGCCCCAGCCGGCGAAGAAGCCCAAGGCGAAGAGCGGCGCGGGCCCGAAGAACGTGTTCGTGGACGCCACGGCCGAGCAGCTCCAGTTCCTCGAGCGGGTGGTGATGCAGCTCCAGGAGGCGGGCGCCCACAACGTGAAGATCGACTACGCCACGGACCGCTGGATGGTCCTCGCGGTGGACGGGAAGTAGTCCCTCCGAGTTGCACCGGGTGTCGCGCCAGCACGCGAGGCGACCCTGGTGCGACACCTGTGTTCCTCCCGAGCGGAGGTAGGCCGGGGAGCCTCGAGGAGCGCTCCCGCCAGCCGTTGCGGGGAAGGCGCTGCGCGTCCTGAATGCGCTCTACCAGCCCGGCCAGTTCCCGGCCGATGAGCCCGTCCGGCTGGAGCTCGCGGTGCTCGCCCTGGACGGCAACGGGGCCACCGCACAGGACCCGGACCCCATGGACAACGCGCGGAGCCTCTGGGTGATGCGGCAGTGCGGTTGCCAGTGAGGACGTAACTCCCCCCTGTGCCGCAGCGCCCCCCCTGTCGGCAGGACACGGCATGAACCTGTCTGACAACCAGACCGGTTGGGGACATGCACGCCCGGAGGGGGCCTCCCATCGCAGCGGAGGCACCTCCCGTCCTGCTCGAATCCATTGCGGAGCCCTATGCCTCAGCGCGGGTAACGGCGACAGCCATGAGAAGCTTCTCGACCCCCTCGGCCCTGGGTATCTGGACTTCCACCCATGCCAGGAAGCTCTGCTCTACCTGCCCGATAGATCGAGTCTCGTCCCAGGGCATGACAATCGTTCTGTCAAATTCCTGCTTGAGTTCTCCATCCTCAGTAGAGTCGAGAAAATAGCACACAAAATAAAGCCTCACGGCTCCGGTACGAGCCCACTGATCCAATGATGCACTCAGCGGAACCCGGAGGATCAGGGAGTTCGTCTCGTCATCGACACGGCCGTGCCCCAGCTCGATCCAGTCAGAGACAGTGAATCCGTGCAAGATGCCGGGTGTCTGCTTACCTTTTGGATGCTGAAGAAGAAACTGAATGACCCATGGGCCATAGTCCACCCCCGCAGCCATGAAGATATCGATACAAAAGCCGATGACTGACATGCGGTCATCGACGAGATTTTGCCGAAGACCGGCCTCGGCCACGCGCTCATGGCTCTGTTCGAGTCGGTTGCGAATAACCCCCATGAAGCGCCCAGCCGAGAACCGCTTCCGCAGGAGGGAGTGTGCTTCCTTGATGACAGAATTCAGCCCCTCCGGCTCGGATTTGTATCGATACGAGAACCACCAGCCCGGAATGAGGGCCTGGATGACCTTCGTCGCCGACTCCATGGAGAGCCCGGGGTCATCGGCCAGCAACCCACCCAGCAACGAAGGCACGGAGGGTCGCGGCTCCTCCACGCATCGCTCGGCGCTCTCCAACAGGAGCGCAATCAGGCCCTCCAGTCGCTCATCGTCCGCGCGGATGACGCCCAGCTCTCCGGCCGCGAGCAGCAACACCTCGCGCCACTCCGGCTGAAAGGCCCGCTGGGGCTCCCCCGCAGTCCTCTCCAGTTCCCCCGAGCGCACCAGTTCCCGGGCCGCGAAGTACTCCGCCAACGTCAGGTGGAGGAAGGCATACAACCCGGGTCCTCGCTCCACGAGCAGCCCCAGCGAGTTCCGGAACAGCTCCAGTACTTCTTCCGCCGAGACGAGGCCTCGCAGGTTACCGTTGGCGAGCGCGCGCTGGAGCATCCCGCGCAAGCTGTCCTCGGGGATGGCTCCCCGCGTTCCCAGCCGCATCGTCTCGAGCGCCACCGGACCAAGCAATCGCACCGCATCCGCGGCCTTGAGAGGAGGTGACACATCCTGTCGGGACAGGCTCCGCACCCGGTTCCACCGCTCGACCAGGATGCGTGTGACGTGCTCGTAGAGTTCCACGCGATGGTCCGGCAGCCTCACGCCCGCGCGATGCACCATCGCCAGGACGGTGAGGAGCAGGGGACTGCGCGCCAGCTCACGCACCTCGGAGTGCGCCAGCACGTCCCGAGCAAGTTGCTCTCCCTCCTGGTGTCCCTCCGCCTGAGCCTGCGGCGTCTCCCCCAGCCGATTGAGCGCATACAGCTCGGACCAGCGGATGAGGAAACGCTCGATGGCGGAGTCGGTGAAGGGAGACAGGAAGAAGTTCAGCGATGACAGGTGGACGGCGTCATAACCGGCGATCCGACTCGTGACGATGACGGGACAGCCAGGAG
>QKJM01000045.1 GCA_003249315.1 Archangium sp. | reverse complement strand
AAAAGAATATTGTGGCGAAAAATAAAATATAAAGACCTGGGTCAGTACAACAGTGGGAGGCGCCTTGACTGAACTCCTTTCCGGAAACGAGGCCATCGCCCGAGGTATCTACGAGGCTGGGGTGACCGTGGCGACCGGATACCCCGGCACTCCCTCCACCGAGATCCTGGAGGCGGTGAGCCGCCACAAGGACGAGATCTACTGCGAGTGGAGCCCGAACGAGAAGGTGGCGTTCGAGGTGGCGGCCGGTGCGGCGCTGGCCGGCGCGCGGGCGATCTGCACCATGAAGCACGTGGGGCTCAATGTGGCGGCCGACCCCCTCATGACGCTCTCTTACATCGGCACGGTGGGGGGATTCGTGGCCTGCGTGGCGGACGACCCGGGCCAGCACTCCTCGCAGAACGAGCAGGACACCCGTCACTACGCTCGCTTCGCCAAAATCCCGGTGTTCGAGCCCGCCGATTCCCAGGAGGCGAAGGAGTTGGTAGGGCTGGCCCTGGAGATCTCCGAGCGCTTCGACACCCCCGCGATCCTCCGGACCACCACCCGGGTCAGCCACTCGCGGGGCCTCGTGGAACTCGGGGAGCGGCAGGGCGCGCGGGCCGCGGCCTTCGAGCGCAACCCCCCGCGCTACGTTCCCATCCCCATCTGGGGCCGGAAGATGCGAGTGAAGGTGGAGGAGCGCCTGGGGCGCTTGGCCGAGGAGGCCAGTCGCTCGCCGGCTAATCGCATCGAGTGGCGCGACCGAAACCTGGGGATCGTTGCCGTGGGCATCGCCTACTCCTTCGTGCGTGAGGTCTTCCCCGAAGCGTCGGTGCTCAAACTCTCGTGGTGCTACCCCTTCCCGGACGCGCTCCTGAAAGAATTCGCGGCCGGCGTCGAGCGGGTGCTGGTGGTGGAGGAGCTGGATGACATCGTGGAGGAGCACCTGCGGTCCCTCGGGGTGCCGTGCCAAGGGAAGGGGCTGGTGCCTCGCATCGGCGAGCTCTCCACGGATCGGCTCCGGGAGACCCGGGCCAAGATGGAGGGCCGGGATCCGGAAGCGGGACGGATGCCGCCCGTCCCCGAGGCCGCCGATCTCCCGGCACGTCCGCCGGTGCTCTGTCCGGGATGCCCCCACCGCGGTGTCTTCCATGGCCTGGGCAAGCGGGACGTCGTGGTCACCGGTGACATCGGGTGCTACAGCCTGGGTGTCTTCCCGCCTCTAAACCGCACCGACACGATCCTGTGCATGGGGGCCGGCGTCACCATGGCCCACGGCATGGACAAGGCGGGCGAGCCGCGCAAGGTGGTGGGCATCGTTGGGGACTCGACCTTCTTCCACTCCGGCATCACCGGCCTCTTGGACGTGGCCTATAACCGGGGATCGTCGACCATCATCGTGGTGGACAATCGCACCACGGCCATGACCGGCCACCAGGACCATCCGGGGACCGGCCGGACCCTCATGGGCGAGGCCACGGTGGAGGCCAGCATCGAGGACATCGGCAGGGCTTGCGGCATCCGCCGGGTGGCGACCGTGGACCCCTACGACCTCAAGGAGACCGCGCGGGTCCTCGCGGCCGAGATCGACGCCGAAGAGCCCTCGCTGATCGTCTCCCGGGCACCGTGCCCCCTCCACACCCGCAGCCGCCTGGGCCCACCCCGGTTCATCGACCGGGACGCCTGCGTCCAGTGTGGGAACTGCGTCAAGCTGGGCTGCCCGGCCATCGAGAGTGACGACGAGTCGGTGCGGATCAACGAGCTCCTCTGTTCGGGGTGCGGCATGTGTGAGCAGGTGTGCAAGCTGGACGCGATCCAGGTGGGGGAGGGCGCCGGCGATGAGTGAGGCACAGACCGCGAGCGTGGTTTTGGTGGGGGTCGGCGGGCAGGGCGTGCTGCTGGCCAGCGAGATCACGGCCCGAGCCGCGATCCTCGCCGGTCATCAGGTGAAGACGAACGAAGTCCACGGCATGGCCCAGCGGGGCGGCTCGGTCATCGCCCAGGTTCGCTTCGGCCCGGAAGTGCACAGCCCCCTGGTGGAGCAGGGGACGGCCCGGGTGCTGGGCTCGCTGGAGCGGATCGAGGCCTTGCGCTATCGCCCATACCTAGCCCCCGACGGCCTTGCCGTCGTGTCTTCCCAGATGATCGTTCCCACCACCGTCTCCACGGGCCAGGCAACCTACCCTGCCGACGCCGAGGCGCGGCTGCGGCGCGTTTTCCCTCGACTCGTCTATGTGGACGGGGTGGCCGAGGCCCGCGCACTGGGTGACTCCAGGGCCGCGAACATTGTGGTGTTGGGCGCGATGTCGTTGGCTCTGGATCTACCTATGCAGTGCTGGGAAGAAGCGATAAAGGGCAGTGTGAAGACCCGGCTCCTAGAGCTCAACCTGAAGGCATTTCAGCGAGGCCGGGAGCTGGCTGAATAGAAGCCGGGCTGGTGCATCGCAAAGGCCGCTGAAATCGTCTCGGGCCTGCACTCAAGGATCAAAGTCGCTCCGGTTCCTCCACGGTTCGTTCGCCGCCAACGTCGCCCGTGTTTCGGGTAGATGCTGGCTCCATGAGGAGGACGTGGGCCTCCTCCTCGGCGACGGGCCGATGCTCTACACCGCGGGGGACGATGAGGAACTCGCCCTCACGTAGCAGGAAGTCCCCATCCCGGAATTGAATGGTGAGTCGGCCGCGAAGCACGAGGAAGAGCTCGTCTTCGTCCGCGTGCCGGTGCCACACGAACTCGCCCTGCACCTTCACGATCTTGACCTGCTGGCCGTTCAGCTCTCCCACGATCCGGGGATGCCAGTGGTCGGAGAAGAGGGAGAGCTTCTGCGCCAGGTTTACGGTTTCCATCGCGTCCTCCCGGGACAAGGGATTCAACCTCCGCCGGCTAGCCCCGCCACCGCACCTCGATCTTAGCGTTGTCCATGCCTTCGATGACGACCTTTCCCGCGGTGCCCACGCGCCGGCGCATGCCTTGGGTGAGGGCCAGATCCTGGCCGTTCCCGGGCGAGACCCACACCGCGCCGCTGGCGCAGCGTACGGTGAGGTCCCGCACGCCGTCCAGGGCGAGGATCTGGCGAGGAATCAGGGTCGCGGTGAGACTCCTCAGCCTTGGCATGGCTCGATCTCCTCTTTGCGCGGTGCGGGTCGCCTCCGTCCGTCCGGGGATGGCGCGAGGAGCCGCTGCAGGGCCCGGCCCAGGCGCGCTATCCCCTCATCGATCCGCTCTGGGGTGGGATGTGAGAAGTTGAGCCGGAGCTTGCCAGCGCCGCTTCCGTCGACGTGAAACGAGGATCCGGGAACGAAGGTTACGCCCTGCGCGACCGCTTCCTCGAGGAGCGCCTGGGCAGAGACCCCCGGGGGCAGGGTCAACCAGAGGAACATTCCGCCTTCGGGCCGAGTCCAGCTGGTGCCCGAGGGCAGGTGCGCTCCCAGTGCCGTGCACATCCGGTCGCGCCGCTGCCGGTAGGCGTCCTGGAGCCTTGCGAGGTGAGCCTCGACGTCGCACTCGGTCAGGTAGCGGTGCAGGATTCGCTGGGCTAGGGGGCTCGAGTGCAGGTCGGCCCCCTGCTTGGCGATGACCAGTTTGGACAGCACGGCCCGTGGGGCGGCCACCCAACCCAGGCGCAGCCCCGGCGCCACGGTCTTGGAAAAGGAGCCCAGGAGCACTCCCCGCCCCTCCAGATTGGCGGCGAGGGGCGGGAGGTCGCGGCCCTCGAAGCGGAGCTCGCCGTAGGGGTCGTCCTCCACCAGTAGGGTCTCACAGCCCCTGAGGACCTGGGTGATGCAGCGACGGCAGTCCTCGCTGTAGGTGAGCCCCGACGGATTCTGGAAGTTGGGCACGGCATAGTAAAGCTTGGGCCGGCGGCGCAGGGCGCGGCGCAGTGCTGCCGGGTCGCCCCCGTCGAGGTTGAGGGGCACGGGGCAGAAGCGCGGCTCGTAGGCGCCCAGTGCTTGGAGCGCCCCGAGGTAGCCGGGCGCCTCTACCGCTACCCGATCCCCAGGGTCGAGGAACACCCTGCCCAGGAGGTCGAGGGCTTGCTGGGATCCGGTGGTGATCAGGATCTCGTCGGCCTCGACCCGTACGCCGCGGGCGGCGCAGCGGGCCGCGACCCACTCCCGGAGCGGCCCGTGCCCCTGGGTCGCCCCGTACTGGAGCGCCGAGGACCCGTCCTCGGCCAGAACCCGGGCCGCGCACACCGCCAGATCCTCGACGGGGAAGAGGGAAGGGCTCGGCAACCCGCCGGCCAGGGAGATGACGCCCGAGTCCTCCGCGGCCTTCAGGATCTCGCGGATGAAGCTCGGGCGCACGCCGTTCATGCGGCGCGCAAATCGCGGCTGGTCCATGGTCTTCTCCTGAGTTGGCGGCTTGGCCCCGGCTGCCCTGGCGCGGCTTCCGGTCGGCGCTTCCACTCTAGGGGAGGACCTGATAGCATAACAGATGCAGTTTTATGATAATTGATACATAACAGATGGAGGCGAGATGACGGATTCCCTCATGCCCCGCACCGAGGGCGCTCCTCTGTACCGGGCTGTCCAGGACCTCGTGGCTGGGTGGGTGGAGGAGGGGGTCCTCCGGCCCGGGGACCGCTTGCCCTCCCTGCGGGAGATGCACCGCAAAGCTGGGGTGAGCATCTCCACGGTGATGAAGGCCTATATGGAATTGGAGCGTCGGGGGCTTGTGGAGACCCGGCCCCAGTCCGGCCACTACCTGGCCCGGACGCCCTCCGGTCCCGCGCCCCGCCCCCGTCGCTCGGCGCCCAGGGCCGAGCCGGTCACCGTGGACAAGTTCCAGTTCATCTACTCGGTTCTCGAGGTGCAGCGGGACCCGGCGATCGTGCCCCTGGGGAGCGCGGTTCCCGCCGACGAACTCCTCCCGGGGCGGGAACTGGTGCGCTTCACGCG
>QKJM01000431.1 GCA_003249315.1 Archangium sp. | reverse complement strand
CGCGTGCCACCACCTTGCCCTCGGATAGCAGCGACACCTCCGCCTGAGTCAGTCGCGCCAGATGCGCCGCCAGCCCCTCGTCCAACAGCACTCCTCCCACCGCCCACAGCCTCGAGTCCCCTGAGTCCACCGGCCTCGCCGTGACGAGTGCCGGCACCTCGCGCAACCCCGCGTCTCCTCGCACGGCCACCTTTACAGGCACCGGCCGGCTCTCCTTCCGCTGTGTCACTCCGAAGAGCACTGGATCCGGATCCCCTCGGCGCGCGGGCAGGTGCCCGGAAGACAGCGTGGTGCCGCTCCGGTCGAACAGCGTCAGCACGGTGAGCCCCCGGCTGCGCATCAGCCCCTCGGCGGTGTCCGCTCGGATCGCTCGGGCGGGCTGCTCGCGGGCCTCGCGGGCCAGGTCCTCCATCGCCGGGCTCTCCACCAACTCCTCCACCGCCCGGCTCGCATTGGCGGCGGCCCGCTCGATCGCCTCCTGAGCGGAGACGGTGGCTCCCTCCATCCGTGCATCCAACTCGCGCGAGAGCGTGGCGCGCAGCCGCGCCAGCGTCAGTGGCACCACCACCGTCAGCGGAACCAGCGCCAGCAGCGCGAAGGCCAGCGCCAGCCTCGTCCTCAGTCTCATCTCCTCGCTCCGAGCACTCCGGTCGGCACTGGCTGGAGGAAGGCCCCGTCCAGCACCGGCAACCCCTGGGCGTCGAAGTCGAGCCCCGCCACCTCGGGCGCCACCTTCAGCGCCAGCCCCTGTGCGTACAGGGGCAGCATCGGCACCGAGGGCGCGAGCGCCAGGGCTCGGGCACGTGCCTTCTCATCCCGCGCGGCCTCGTCCGGCTGGGAGCCGATCCGCGGCAACTCCACCCCGAGCAGATCCTTCCGGCCCCCGGCGTCCAGGACCACCGCCAGGGCCGGGCCGGGCACGGGGGGCAGCAGCAGCGAGTGCAGCATCAACTCGTAGTCTCCCTTTGCCCAGCGGGCTCGGAGCTCGCCGCGCGACAGCGGCTCGAGGGCCACCACGTAGCCGCGCTCGTACAGCTTCACCTGGAGGCGCTCGGCCACCGCGCGCTGGTCCTCGCTGCCCGAGTCATAGAGGAGCGTCACCTTGCGTCCGGACTGGGAGGGAGGCGGCGCGGGGCTCGGGGCCGCCGGTTGCGAGAGCAGGGCCGGGGGCAGCAGGTGCGGCATGGGCACGGCCGGCCCTCGCACGAAGAGGCGGGTGAGATCCTCCCGGTCGATGGCGCTCTCCACCGCTCGGCGGAAGTTCGCGGGCACGCGCCGCGGCGACCAGGCGAGGTAGGTGGCGTACAGCGCCGCGCCAGAAACGGTGCTCGAATCCGGCATCGCGCCGAGAACCACCTCCGCCTCCCGCGACGTCCACAGGCGCCGCAGGCCGCGCTCATCCGTGGCCCGCAGGCGCAGCGCGTCCAGGTACGGACGGCCCTCGGGCCAGGAGAGCCGCGCCTCCACGGTACCGGGGCCGGCGGGAGCGAAGGGGCCGAGCGCGGCGGGCGAGCGCGGTGGAGCGAGCATGGGGTGGCACAGCGCGCGCTCCAGGTCCGGCCAGGGGAAGGAGAGCGCCAGCTCCAGCGTGTCCCCGGAGGCGGAGAGCTGTCGGGCCTCGCCATGCACCGGGTAGAGGAGGGCTCGGTAGGGCGAGGGGGCCTCGCTCCGGGTGAGCCGCATCCACGCTCGGGCGAGCGCCCCGGCCTGTTCGGGCGAGGGGAGGGTGAGACGCACCACCTGCGGCGAGGGGCGGGACAGCTCCCGGGCGAGCGTGGGCACGGTCTGGCCGTCCGGGCCCAGGCGGCAGGCGGGGCGTGAGAGGAGCCCGTGGAGGGTGGCTTCGGTGGGCGAGTCGGCGAGGGCCGGCTCTTCGGGCTCGGCGGAGCTGGTGTGGACCACGCGGAGCTGCCCACCGTAGGGCACGCGGCCCGCGGCGAGCGTCGACGCGGCGCCGAGCAGCAGAAGGCTGGCGAGGGCGGGTCGGAGCGTCATGGCGCACCCTGTCGCAGGAGGAAGAGTTCTCCGGTTCCATCTGGCTTCGTGAGGCCCACCACCACCTCGAGGCGATCATCCCCATCCAGCTCGGCCGTCACCACCTGCAGGGCGCGGCCGGAGGGCAGGGGACCCTGCCAAAGAGGCTCGCCGTTGGTGGGATCCGCCCCATCGGGGCCGAGCCGATGGACGCGCAGCATGTCTGGCTTGGGTCGCAGCTCGGTCGAGGTGGTGAGCAGCTCCGGCATCCCGTCTCCATCCAGGTCACCCAGCGCGCTGCCGGCGCCGAGGGAGGCGAGGCGCGTGGGGGCCGCGGAGGCCTGGGCGAGGAGGGAGGCGGATCCATCGGGATGGACGAAGAGGAGGTACGGTGGCGCGGCGCTGAAGGTGGTGAAGGGGGCGGGCGCCGAGGCCGTTCGAGGTTCGCCATCGACGAGCCGCACCTCGGGGAGGAAGGCCGTCTGCCCCGGGACGAAGTGGCCGCGAGCCTCCGGGCCGAGGGGCGCGACGTCGAGCCGGGCCACGGGCCGCGGCGTGCCTCCCTCCCATGCCAGCACCTCTCCCTGGGCGAAGCGGGTGGAGAAGGCGGCGAGTCGCGGTGGTCCGGAGAGGATGGCCAGCGCGCCGAAGGGCTCTCGGGTGGGAGCGGGACCCGGGGGCAGCGACGCCAGTGAGTGTTCCGCGAGCAGCCTTCCGTCCGCGGTGAAGACTCGCACCTCCCGCTCGGTGAGGACGGCGAGCTCGTCCCGTCCATCTCCATCCAGATCCCCCGCGGCGAGGGCGGCAGGGGGACTCGGCAGCCGGGCCAGCACGGCGCCCAGGAGGCGCACCGGGCGCGGTCCTCGGGGCGTGACGGGAAGCTCCACGGCGGCGAGCGCGAGGGCCGCGGCATCCGCCTCCACGGAGAGGGCGAGCGCGGCGGCGGGCTCGGGAGGCCGGGTAGGGCTGCGGCCGGACCAGAAGTTCACCCAGGTGCCGAGCAGATCCCCTCGCGCGCGCAGCTCCCCAGCCTCCACCGAGAGGGTGAGGCGCACCAGGCTGCGGGCACCCTCCTCCCGGGCAAGGGCCTCGGCGGCCTCGGGGAACGCGGACTCCAGCACCACGGGGGCGAGGCCAGCGGCTCCCAGGCGTGCCGCGAGCAACGTCCCGAAGGCCCGTCGCAGCTCGGGTGCGCCACCAGAGAGGTGCAGGGCCACGGGAGGCTCGGGCCGTTGCGTCTTCACCTCCGTGGCCACGGCCTGGGCGAGTCGCTCGAGGGCGGGGGCGGCCTGGGGGTCGATGTCCTGGGCGGAGGCGGTGAGAGAGGCCAGCAGCAGCGCGGCGACGAGGGGCCGGCTCACAGTCCCCCCTGGCCGTCTTCCTGGAGGAAGAAGTCACTGGGGGTGACGTGGCCGGGCGGGGGCGCCTCCACGGTGGGCTCGGTGCCTTCGAGGAAGGGCTCGAGCCTGCCAGGTACCGCGTTGCCCGCGAGCAACCCGGTGACGGGATCGATCCGCACCATCACCACGCCCTGGGGCACCTCGAACTCTCGCTCGGGCAGCCCCGTGTGGGCGCCCTGCATGAAGTCCAGCCAGATGGGGAGGGCGGCGCGGCCACCCGTCTCGCGGCTACCCAGCGGCGAGTGGTCGTCGAAGCCCACCCACGCGCTGGCGACGAAGTCCGCCGTGTAGCCGGAGAACCAAGCGTCCCGGTTCTCGCTGGTGGTGCCCGTCTTGCCCGCGGCGGGGCGGCCGAGCCGAGTCACCGCGCGGGCCGTCCCCTCCTCCACCACGCTGCGCATCAGCGAGCTGGTGAGGTAGGCCACCGCCGGAGGCAGCGTCTCCTCGAAGGCTGGTTGGTGCTCCTCCAGCACCTTGCCGTACGCGCTCGTCACCTTCATCACCATCAGTGGCTCGGCATGGCGGCCGTTGGACTGCAGGGTGGCGTAGGCGTTGGCCTCTTCCAGAATGGACACCTCGCCCGTGCCCAGCGCGAGGGTCAGGTTCTCCGGCAGCTTGGAGTGGATGCCGGCGCGGCGGGCGAAGTCGATGGCGGTGGAGGGGGTGATGGCTTCGATCAGCCGCACCGACACCGTGTTCTTCGAGCGGGTGAGGGCCTCGCGCAGCGTCATGGGCCCGTCGAAGGAGCGGTCGTAGTTCTGCGGCTTCCACGTCTTGCCGGTGTAGGGATCTCGAATGGCCTCGGGGGCGTCGTTCACCTGGGAGATGGTGGTGTAGCGCCCGCTGCCCAGCGCGGCGGCATAGATGAAGGGCTTGAAGGACGAGCCGGGCTGCCGCCGGGCCTGGGTGGCGCGGTTGAAGGACGAGTGCGTGAAGTCGTAGCCGCCCACCAGCGCCACCACGTGGCGGTTCTTCGGATTGATGGCGACGAGGCCGCCCTGGACGAGCGGCACCTGATCCAGCGTGGCCTCCAGCAGCGCCGGGGCCGGCGAGGCACGCAGCACGCGCACGAGCACGATGTCCCCGGGCTTCATCACGTCCGACATCTTCGAGGGCGCGGCCTTGCCCTTGCGGCGCGCCCAGGTGACGGTGGAGAACTGGAGTTCCGCGGTGCGGCTCACCAGGTCCACGCGCGCGCGCTTGGTGGCGTCATCCACCTGGGTGACGAAGCCGGCTACCCGCAGGCCCTCCGCCAGCGGCGCCAGCTTCACCTGGTGTGCCAGCTTCTCGTCGGGGCTCAGCGGCGTCTCCTCCTCGTCCTCCTCCTGCGCGGCCTCGGCGTCTGCCTCGTCCTCCTCCTCCTCCTCGCTGGCCTGAGCGAGCGCGGTGAGGTCCGCCACGTAGGCGCCCTCCTTCTGGCGTCGGCCGGCCTCTTCGATCCGCTGGGTGAGGAGCGCCTTGAGCCGCTCGAAGCGTTCGGGCTCCAGGGTGCCGAGCGGGCCGCGGTAGCCCTGGC
>QKJM01000834.1 GCA_003249315.1 Archangium sp. | reverse complement strand
CCATGCGGACGCTCGAATCCCAACCGCGAGAAGCCTCCACCCTGAATCCGTCCGACAGTGAGCCCGCGCCCACTGCCGGAGAACCGACCTTCCCGCTGCCCGACTGGGACCGCTACCAGCCCGTGCGCTTTCTCGGGCAGGGCGGCATGGGGCAGGTGTTCCTCGCCTACGAGCCGCTGCTGCGTCGCAACGTGGCCCTCAAGTTCGTGCGGGGGGATGACCCGGAGCTCGCGCGCCGCTTCCTCACCGAGGCGCGGGCCCAGGCCCGGGTGCGCCACGAGCGGGTGTGCGAGGTGTACGAGGTCGGCGAGGTGCGGGGCCGCGGCTACATCGCCATGCGGTACGTGGAGGGGCAGCCGCTGAGCGAGCTCGCGCCCTCGCTCACCCTGGAGCAGAAGGTGCTGGTGCTGCAACGCGCCGCCGAGGGCGTCCACGCCGCCCACCGCGCTGGCCTCATCCACCGCGACATCAAGCCCTCCAACATCCTGGTGTCACGCACCGAGGACGACGGACTCGCCCCCTACGTCATGGACTTCGGCCTGGCGCGCGACTGGCGCGAGGAGAGCACCGCCACCCAGGGGGTGCTGGGCACACCCCACTACATGGCCCCCGAGCAGGCCCGGGGCGAGGTGTCGCGGTTGGATCGCCGGGTGGACGTCTATTCCCTGGGGGCCTCGCTCTACGCCCTGCTGACGGGTCAGCCGCCCCTGTCCGGCACCAATGCCCTCGAGGTGCTCAGCCGCATCCAGACCGAGGAGCCCCGCCCTCCCCGCGCGCTGGACAGGGACATCCCGGAGGATCTGCAGGCCATCGTCCTCAAGTGCCTGGAGAAGGAGCGCTCCGCCCGCTACGACTCGGCGCGCGCGCTGGCCGAGGACCTGGAGCGCTTCCTCGCCGGCGAGCCGGTGAAGGCCCGCCGGGCCGGGGCCTGGTACCGGCTGCGCAAGAAGGCGCGCAAGCACCGGCTCGTGGTGTCCCTGGGCTCCGTCTCGATGGTGGTGGTGCTCCTGGCGCTGGGACAGGCCGGGCTGGCCCGCCGCGAGGTAGCCGTTCGCGAGCGCCTCTCCCGCCGCTACACCGAGCAGGTGGAGCGCCTGGAGGCCATGGCCCGCTACTCCGCCCTCTCGCGGCTGCACGACACGCGGGCCGATCGCCAGGCCCTGCGGACGCGGATGGAGGCGCTGGAGACCGAGGTGCATGAGGCCGGCGAGCAGGCCCTGGGGCCGGGGCACTACGCAATGGGGAGGGCCCTGCTCGCGCTCGGGGACATGGATGAAGCCTTCTCGCGGCTCGAGTCCGCCTGGCAGCACGGCTACGTCGTGCCGCGCGTGGCCGAGGCGCTGGCGCTGGTGCTGGGGCACCTCTACCGGGAGCACCTCCTGGATCTGGAGAGCATCCGGGACTCCGCGCAGCGCGAGGCCCGCCGCCGCGAGGTCGAGCGCCGCTTCCGGGAGCCCGCCCTCGACTACCTCCGGCGCGGCGATGCCACCGAGTTCTCCTCCCCTCCTTCATATATCTCTGCGCTGCTCGCCTTCTACGAGGGCCGCCACGAGGAGGCCCTGAAGCTCCTGGAGGACCTGGGCACCACCCAGCCCTGGTTCTACGAGGCCCCCCTGCTGCGTGGCGACATCCTCCAGGCCCGGGGCAGCCAGCGCTGGAACCAGGGAGACCGGACCGGGGCCCATGCCGACTTCGACGCCAGCCGCCAGGCCTATGCCGCCGCCTCCGCCGTCGCGGAGAGCGCGCCCGACGTACACTACGCCCTGGCACGGCTGGAGCTCTCCGCGCTCCTCATGGAGCTGTATGGCCGGGGCGACGTGCGGCTCCACTATGAGCGCGGCCTGGAGGCCGTGTCCCGCGCGCTCGCCGCCGCGCCCGACCACTACGCCTCCCGGGTGCTGGAAGCCCGCCTCCACCGCCGCATGGCCGAGCTGCTCATCCACCAGGGCGAGGACGCCGAGCCCCTGCTGCGCCAGGCCCTGGCCTCCCTCCACGAGGCCCAGACGCTGGCCCCCGAGCGCTCCCGCCTCCAGCAGGAGCTGGCGCTGGTGCTCCGCCAGTGGGCCTTCGCCCTCCAGCAGCGCGGGGAGGATCCGCGCGAGCTGCTCCGCCAGGCCATCGCCGCCTTCGAGGCCTCCCGCCCTGAGGAGCGCGACTACGCCTTCCACACCAACCTCGGCCAGCTCTTCAAGGTGTGGGCCGATTACGAGGACGAGAGCGGCGGAGACTCGCTCGAGTCCAGGGATCGCTCCATCCAGGCCTACCACGCGGCCCTCTCGCTGGACGAGCACACGGCGGACGCGTGGATGAACCTGGGCACCGCGTACCTCAAGCGCTCCTCGCACCCGCGCGGCGGGGCCGAGGAGGATCTCCAGCAGGCCCGGGAGGCGCTGGAGCGCGCGCTGGCCATCAACCCCGACAACGTCGTGCCCTGCTTCTACGGGGCCAACGTCTACACGCAGCTCGCCCGTCGGCGGAGGGAGCGCGGAGAGGCGTACACGTCGGAGCTGACACGCGCCCTCGCGCTCTACCGCCAGGGGCTGTCCATCAACCCCCGGCTGCCTCAGCTCCACAACGGACTGGGCGCGGCGCTGCTGTGGCAGGCGGAGCAGGTGGGGCAGGACGGAGAGGACCCCGAACCCCTCTTCGAGCAGGCCCAGGCGGCCTTCGAGCAGGCCCGGGCCGTCGCCCCGAAGCAGGCCTTCGCCTACAACAACCTCGGCGAGGTACACGCCGGGCGTGCCGCGTTCCAGCGCACGCACGGGGAGGAGCCCTCGGCGAGCGTGAAGGCGGCCGTGGAGGCCTACCAGCAGGCCCTGGAGCTGCTACCGCGCCACGCCGAGTTCTGGGCCAACCTGGCCAAGGCCTGGCACACCCTGGCCGCCTGGGAGCTGGAGCGCGGAGGCAGCCCTCGAGCACACCTCGACCGGGCCTCGGAGGCGCTGGAGCGCGCGCTGGAGCTCAACGCCCGCAACGGCAGCGCGTGGCGCTACCTCGGAGAGACGCGAAGCGTGCGGGCTCGCTGGCTGGCTCGCCAGGGTCGAGCCCGCGACGAGGACTTCGAGCAGGCGGCCCAGGCCTTCCAGCAGGCGCTCGCGCTGGCGCCCCAGCGGACGGACTACCGCGCCTCCGCCGAGCACCTCCAGCGCGAGTGGGCCACCTGGCGCGAGCGCCCTGCCGACCTCGCTACTCCTTCGGGGGCGCGGGAGGCTCCGTCGTCACGTCCAGCTCCCCCGTGACCGCCTCGCCTTGCTGCTTGATCACCGCCGCCTGGGAACCCTGTGTCGTGGGTTGAACCGTGAAGTGGATGGCGCCCATGGGGGCATTCTCGCTGACGGTCACGCTCGCCCCCTGGAGCCCCACGGTCAGTGGCGCGGGCGCCCCCACCAGGTAGGAGGGCTGATCGAAGTACACGTCGACCTCCTGGCCTCCATTGTCGAGCTGGAAGAACACGGTGTCTCCCTGGCTGACCAACTGGTTCGGGTTGTACTCGGTTCTATCGGTGTGGATGGTGACGGTAACGTTCGCCATGGAATTACTGCTCCTTTGTGTGGTGCCCCCGTGGAATGCACTTCGCATGCCAGGGAGTTCCATGGACCTTCAGGTGTCACCGAGGCCCAGCTCGCGGATGCGGCGCTGGAGGGCACGCCGGGAGACCTCGAGCCTCGCCACCATGGACTCCAGGTCGCCCTGGCACTCATGGAAGCAGCGGGTGATCTCCTCCGGGCTGAGGTCCCCCGCGGTGCGGATGTGGGGGAAGCGCTTGATGAGCGCGTAGACGGAGGGGCGGGGAATGCCCAGCCGGTCCGCGACCGCCTGGAGCTCCCAGGAGCAGGCGCGAAGGGCCTCGAGCAGCTCCTGCTCCTCCACCTCGGAGGGCTTGCGCCGGGAGACGGACTCGTACTCGGGCTCCTCGGGCACGGGGGTGAGGGCGTCCGGGAAGCTGTCGGGGAGAGGGAGGGAAGCGGCGTCCAGCTCCTGCTCCAGCCGTTCGTCGAGGCGCAGGCGAGGCAGGCCCCGGCTACCGATGACGAGCTGCCGGGTGATGTTGCGGAGCTGACGGATGTTGCCCGGCCAGGCATGACACACCAGGCGGACCGCCAGAGACGAGGGAAGCCACGGCTCGGCCCGAGGGTCGGTGGCAGACAGGCGGTAGAGCTCGCCGGTGACCTCCAGCTCCTTGCGGGCGAAGTGGTGGAAGAGCAGGCCGATGTCCTCGCGGCGCTCGCGCAGCGGCGGCAGGCGGATTTCGTAGCCGGCCAGCCGGTGCAGCAGCGGGGCCCGGAAGCGTCCCTGCTGGATGCGCGCCTCCAGGTCGGCGTCCGTGGCGGTGACGAGCCGCACGTCCACGGGCACCGGGGTGTGGCTGCCTACCGGGAAGACCTCGCCCGTCTCCAGCACGCGCAGCAGCGCCACCTGTACCTCGGGAGAGGCCTCGCCCACCTCGTCGAGGAAGAGGGTGCCACCATGGGCGGCGCGGAAGAGGCCCTCCCGGTCCTTGTGGGCACCGGTGAAGGCGCCCCGCTGCGCGCCAAAGAGCTCGGAGATGACCAGCTCCCTGGGCAGGGCACCCAGGTTGACGCTGAGGTAGGGGCCGTCGCGACGCGGGCTGCCCTGGTGGAGGGCCCGGGCCACCAGCTCCTTGCCCGTCCCCGTCTCACCTCTGATGAGCACCGCCACGTCGAGGTCCGCCACGCGCGCGAGATCCTCCCGCACCCGGCGCAGGCCCGCGCTCTGCCCCACCATGTCGGGGAGCTCCGAAAGGGGCGCCTCGCTAGAAAACGCCAGATGGAGCAACAGCACCACGCGATCGGCGAGCACCAGCGGCACACCGGCGACCAGCGCCTCGGGGCCGAAGGTCCGGCTCCCCTGGAGCGGCTCGTCTCCCACCC
>QKJM01000577.1 GCA_003249315.1 Archangium sp. | reverse complement strand
TCGGAGATGAAGTCCGCCTACGAGAAGTCGCTGGGCGAGATGCTGGCGATGGGGAAGGGCAAGGACGCGGCGGCGGCGCCGGTGGACGAGGCGCGGCTGCGCAAGACGGTCACCGTCACGCAGGGCAGCGAGAGCTACGAGATGGGCCACGGCGCGGTGGTGATCGCCTCCATCACCTCGTGTACGAACACCTCCAACCCGGCGGTGCTGCTGGGCGCGGGCCTGCTGGCGAAGAAGGCCGTGGAGCGGGGCATCAACGTCAAGCCGTGGGTGAAGACGAGCCTGGCTCCGGGCAGCCGGGTGGTGGCGGACTACCTGAAGGAGGCCGGGTTGACGCCCTACCTGCAGGCGCTCGGCTTCCACGTGGTGGGCTACGGCTGCGCCACCTGCATCGGCAACTCGGGTCCGCTGCCGGAGAAGGTGGCCGACGCCGTCACCCAGGGCGACCTGGCGGTGGCCGCGGTGCTCAGCGGCAACCGCAACTTCGAGGGCCGCATCAACCCGCACGTGCGGATGAACTACCTGGCTTCGCCGCCGCTGGTGGTGGCCTACGCGCTCGCCGGCACGGTGGCGAAGGACCTGAACACCGAGGCGCTGGGCGTGGACCGCAACGGCCGTGAGGTGTTCCTCAAGGACATCTGGCCCTCGGCCGAGGAGATCCGCGAGGCCATCAAGAGCGCGGTGAAGCCGGAGCAGTTCCGCAGCCAGTACTCGCGGGCGATGGAGGGCGACGAGCTCTGGCAGAAGCTCCAGGTGGGCGGTGGGAAGACGTTCCAGTGGGATGCGAAGTCCACCTACGTGCGCAAGCCGAGCTTCCTGGAGAACATCCCGGCCGAGCCCAAGCCGCTGACGGACATCCAGGGCGCGCGGGTGCTGGCGCTGCTGGGTGACTCGGTGACGACGGACCACATCTCGCCCGCGGGCAACATCGCGAAGACGAGCCCGGCGGCGAAGTACCTCATGGAGAACGGGGTCGAGCCGAAGGACTTCAACTCCTACGGCGCGCGCCGCGGCAACCACGAGGTGATGGTGCGCGGCACCTTCGCCAACATCCGCCTGAAGAACCTGCTGGTGCCGGGTGTGGAGGGCGGGGTGACCGTCCACATCCCCACCCGCGAGCGGATGAGCATCTACGACGCGTCCATGAAGTACCAGCAGGAGGGCACGCCGCTGGTGGTGCTGGCGGGCGCCGAGTACGGCACGGGCTCCAGCCGCGACTGGGCGGCCAAGGGCACGGCGATGCTGGGCATCAAGGCCGTCATCGCCAAGAGCTTCGAGCGCATCCACCGCTCCAACCTCATCGGCATGGGCGTGCTGCCGCTGCAGTTCGAGGCGGGTCAGGACGCGCAGAGCCTGGGGCTGACGGGCCAGGAGACGTTCGAGGTGACGGGCATCGCCGAGGAGCTGGCGCCGCAGAAGAAGCTGACGGTGAAGGCCACGGGCGAGGGCGGCACCAAGGAGTTCACGGTGCTGTGCCGCATCGACACCCCGAACGAGCTCGACTACTACCGCCACGGCGGCATCCTGCTCTACGTGATGCGCCAGCTCGCGAAGGCGTAGTCACCGTGCAAGCCCCCTCTCCCTCTGGGAGAGGGCTGGGGTGAGGGATTCGCCGTCCCTCACCCCTGCTTCAAGCGTTCCCAGGCCGCCCGGTAGCGTGCGAGCCGCCGGGCGTCCTTCTCCGTGACGACCGGCAGGCGGCGCACGTCCATGTTGTCCTCCAGGTCCGCGAGCTTCACCCGGCGGGCGAGTGGGTGGGGAAGGACGCGCTCGATGAAGGTCTCGTACGTTTCGCCCTCTCGCTTCGTCAGGCGGTCGAGCGCGCCGAGCACCTCCTCCGGGTAGCCGGCCTCGCGTAGCCGCTCCAGCGTCCAGGGTGAGTCCTCCACCACGTCGTGCAGGACGGCGACCATCCGCTCGGTCTCGTTCTCCAGCCGCATCATCACCCGCAGGGGGTGGAGCACGTACGTCTGTCCTGCCTTGTCGCGCTGGCCCCGGTGGGCCTCCAAGGCGAGGGCGATGGCATCTTCCAGGGTGGGGGTGGGCATGGGTTCGTTCACCAGAGGTCCTTCTTTCCGCGCAGGGCCTTCTTCTCGCCGGTGCGCTTCTTTCCTTCGAGCCGGCGCCGCTGCGAGCCCTTGGTGGGCTTCGTCTTGTGGCGCGTCTTGGGCACGAAGGTGAGTTGCTTCAGTCCCTCGCGCAGGCGCTCGAGGGCGACGCCCTTGTTCTGCACCTGACTGCGCCGCTCGGTGGCGGTGACGGACAGGCTGGTGGGCGGGTGGGTGAGGCGGACGCCGCTGGCCGTGGTGTTGCGGTGCTGGCCACCCGGCCCCGAGGCGATGAAGTATTCCACCTCGCAGGCGCGCAGCAGCCCCTCGTCATCCAGGGCGAGTGCTTCCCGGGCAGCCTGCCGGCGTATGGGGTCGACGCTCATTCCTCTCCTCGCGTACCGCGGACGAAGTCTCTGACACGTTCCGGACGAAGTGTCTGACACTTTCGCCGGTGAGGGAGCGGGGCTCTCGAAGTGAGAGGGGGAGTTCTCGATATGAGAAGCGGTGAGTATCGATTTGATAGTGTGGCCGTCGCGTTTGTGGAGGGAGTACCAGTTATTTCAATGGGTTGCGTGGTGGTACGCGGGTTGCTTTGGAGAGGGGTGGACGCAGTACTCAAGGAGATTGACGCAATGGCCATCGAGACCTGGCAGATCGATTCCACCCACTCCTCCATCGGCTTCACCGTGCGGCACATGGTGGTGGCGAAGGTGCATGGTCGGTTCACCGGCTACGAGGGGAAGGCGTTCCTCAACGGCGGGGAGTTCACGAGCGCGTCGGCGGAGGTGAAGATCGACGCGGCGACCATCGACACGCAGGTGGAGGCGAGGGACAACCACCTGCGCTCGCCGGACTTCTTCGACGTGGGGGCCTTCCCGCGCATCATCTTCCGCAGCAAGAAGGTGGAGGCGGCGGGGAAGGATCGCTACCGGGTGGTGGGGGATCTGACGGTGAAGGACGTGACGCGCGAGGTGGAGCTGGAGACGGAGTTCCTCGGGCGGGTGACGGATCCGTTCGGCATCGAGCGGCTGGCCTTCAGCGCGAGCACGAGCATCGAGCGGAAGGACTTCGGGCTGACGTGGAACAAGGCGCTGGAGACGGGTGGGGTGCTGGTAGGCGAGCGAGTGGACATCACGCTGGACGTGCAGGTGGTGAAGGCCGCGGCGGAGCAGGCGGCGTGAGAGGGCGTGGGCCCGGTCGGTGGCTCGGCAGGCGGGAGGTGACGGGTGGGTTGGTAGCCGGCGTATCGGGCCTATTGGGCGGTGCGTTGTTGGCTCGGGGCGCATCGCGCCCCGGCCCTGATGCATCTTCGAAGGGAGAAAGGAAGGCGGCGATGCTGCGCATTCGACCCGCGGAAGCGCGGGGCCACGCGAACCACGGCTGGCTGGACAGCCATCACACGTTCTCGTTCGCGGACTACTACGACCCCGAGCACATGGGCTTCCGAGTGCTGCGAGTCATCAACGAGGACCGGGTGGTGCCTCACAGTGGCTTCGGGACGCACCCGCACCGGGACATGGAGATCATCACCTATGTGCTCTCGGGAGCCATCTCCCACCGGGACAGCATGGGGACGAGCAGCGTGCTGAGGGCGGGAGAGCTGCAGCGGATGACGGCGGGGACGGGGGTGCTCCACAGCGAGATGAACCACACGGACGAGGAGCTGCACTTCCTGCAGATATGGATCCTCCCCGATCGGAAGGGGCTGACGCCGGGCTACGAGCAGAAGGCGTTCGACGAGAAGGAGCGGCAGGGGAGGTTCCGGCTGGTGGTGTCGCCAGAAGGGCAGGAGGGCTCCTTGAAGGTGCATCAGGACATGCGGCTTTACAGCACGCTGCTGGGCAGGGGGGAGTCGACCGAGTTCACCCTGGCGCCGGGGCGGCACGCCTGGATGCAACTGGCGCGAGGGGCGGGAACGCTCAACGGCCAGCCTGTGAAGGCAGGTGATGGCGTTGCCGTCTCGGAGGAGGGGCGGCTGGTGCTGAGCGCCACCGAGCCGGTGGAGGCGCTGCTGTTCGATCTGCCTTGAAGCCGGTGCAGGCTCCCTCTCCTGGCTGGGGAGAGGGATGGCTTGTCAGTGGAACCGACGGATGGGGGATTGATTCACGCTTTGGCTACCGGGGTGGATGGAGGTGAGCGGGGCGCATCTGGATCCTTCACGAAGTCCTCGGTGGGAACGAGTTGGATGTTGGTGAAGCCGTGATGGGCCACGAAGCGAGCGAATCGCTCGGAGACGATGAGGCGTCCCGGTAGCCCTCGAGCCCGGAAGATGTCCTCACCCCGCCAGGTTCCTGGTTGCAGGGTGAAGCCGTGGATGGCATCCAGGCCGCCGATGAGGCACTCGGAGCAGGTGATGGGGTCGGAGTACCGGAGACGGCTGTGCTCCAGATCCACCGCCGCGTGAGCGAAGCAGGCCGTGACGGCGAGGTAGCGCGGGACGACGGACGGTTTGGGGCCGCGTCGTTTCTTGCGAACCTTCACCACCTCCGCCGGGTGGAAACCCTCCAGGCCGGTGAGTCCTTCGGCTCGGAAGGCTTCCGCGAACCGCTCGGAGACCAGTAGATCATAGCCGGAGCAAGTGACGAAGTCGCCGAAGTCCCGGCCATACAGCACCAGTTCGACGCGGTAGGGTGGCAATTGTGGCAGCATGCCGATGGCATTGCCGCAACTGGGACATCGGGGTGCTTCCCCGAGATTGACCGGGGCGAGGACATGGCAGTCCATGTCGTGACTCGACCAGGTAGCCTCGCTGAGGACGTAGAAGCGAGGGGCGGAGGGCTGGTCAGAACCCACTGGGGAACCTCGCTCGGATGTCGGGTCGGGAGTAGAGCCTGCGCAACTC
>QKJM01000855.1 GCA_003249315.1 Archangium sp. | reverse complement strand
GTCCCGAGGAGATGGTGGGCTCCATGGCCGCCGTCCCCCTGCCCGACGGCTTCCCCACCGAGCCCCCCCCTCTCGGGATTGATCCACTCCAGGACCGGCTTCTCTTCGAGCATGGAATCGAGGTGCCCATCCTCCCATGGCCGAAGGCCCCCCACCGCCACGTCCGCCTGTCCGCCCAGCTCTACAACTCACACTCCGAGTACCAGCGTCTGGCGGATGCTTTGGCGGCGCTACTCCGCTGAGTAGTAAGCTCGGCGCCTCCTATGCCTCGTTACGCCACCATTGATGTGGGGACCAACTCGGTCCTGCTGCTCGTCGCCGACCGCCTGCCCGACGGGCGCTTCCAGGCCGTCCAGGAGCGGGCTGAAATTACTCGGCTCGGCCGCGGCGTGGACAAGAGCCGCCGCCTCTCCCCCGAGGGCCTGGAGGCCACCCTGCGGACGCTGACCGACTTCGCCGACGAGGCGCGGCGCCTGGGGGCAGAGGCCATCGCCGTATCCGCCACCAGCGCGGCCCGCGACGCCGAGAACGGCGCCGAGTTCCTCGCCGCGGCCAAGGAGCGCGCCGGGGTGACGGTGGACATCATCTCCGGCGAGTTGGAGGCGCAGCTCTCCTTCACCTCGGCCCACGCGGACTTCGGGAGAGAGGCGACCGGCCCCCTGGTGGTGGTGGACATCGGGGGTGGCTCCACCGAGTTCATCTACGGTGACGCCCAGGGCCGGGTGGCCTTCCGACACAGCTTCGACGTGGGCTCGGTGCGCATGACCGAGCGCTACGTCCAATCGGATCCGCTCTCGGCCGAGGATCGGGCGCGCGTGGAAGCCCACCTGCGCGAGACGTTCTCCGCCCTGCCCGCCTGTCCTCCTGGCGCGGAGCTGGTGGGCATCGCCGGCACGGTGACGACGCTCTACACCGTGCAGCACGCCATCGAGCCCTACGACTCCGCCCGGGTACACGGAGGCAGCCTCTCGCGCGCCGAGCTGGAGGCGCTGGCGGACAAGCTGTGTACCCTGCCGCTGGCCGAGCGCCGGGAGCTGCCCGGCCTCCAGCCCAAGCGCGCGGACGTGATTCCCGCCGGGGCGCTCATCCTGCTGGAGTCCGTGAAGGCCCTGGGCCTGGAGCGCTGCCGGGTCAGTGATCGAGGCCTGCGCTGGGGCCTTCTCGCGCACCGCTTCGGAGCCACCGCCCGATGAGCCTCTCTCCCGCGGCCATGGACTCGACGGCCGCTCCCAGCGTTCGCGCGAGCTACCGCGCGCTGCTGGTCCTCACGCTCATCAACCTGGTCAACTACCTCGACCGGTACATCATCGCGGCCGCCCTGCCGGACATCCAACGGGACTTCGGCATCAACGACACGCAGTCGGGGCTGCTGGGCACCCTCTTCATCGTGGTGTTCATGGTGTTCTCCCCGCTGGGCGGCTTCCTCGGGGACCGCTACCCGCGGAGGGTGCTGGTGGGCGGTGGAGTGCTGCTGTGGAGCCTGGCCACGGGAGCCTCGGGGCTGGCCAGCTCGTTCGCCATGCTGCTGGTGGCGCGAGCGGTCATCGGCATCGGCGAGGCGGGATACGGAGCGGTGGCGCCCTCCATCATCTCGGATCTGTTCCCGCGCGCGCAGCGCACGCGGATGCTGTCCTTCTTCTACATCGCCATCCCGGTGGGAGCGGCGATGGGGTACGGGCTGGGAGGGTGGCTGAGCCAGACGTACTCCTGGCACGTGGCCTTCTTCGCGGGAGGCGCCCCCGGGCTGGTGCTGGCGCTGATGGCCTTCCTCATGCCAGAGCCGCGCCGCGGAGCCATGGACGGCCCCGAGGCCCAGGAGAAGCTGCCCTTCCTCGTGGGACTCAAGGGGCTGACCAGCAACAAGGCCTTCTGGTGGACGACGACGGGCTACACGCTGATGACGTTCTCCATCGGCGGGCTGGCCTTCTGGATGCCCACCTTCCTGGTGCGCGAGCGCGGCATGTCCGCGGACGGCACCGGGCTGGTGTTCGGAGGCATCACCGCGGTGGCGGGCCTGCTGGGAACGGTGCTGGGCGGGTGGCTCGGGGACCGGATGGACCGGAAGATGGAGGGCGGCGGACTGAAGGTGTCGGGCGTGGGACTGCTGCTCGCGGCGCCCTTCATGTTCGTGGCGGTGAACCTGGAGTCCTCGACGGCCACCTTCGCCACCATCTTCGCGGCGCAGTTCCTCATCTTCCTCAACAGCGGCCCCATCAACGCGGCCATCGTCAACTGCGTGCCGCCGGCCTTCCGGGCCTTCGCCATGGGGCTGAACGTGCTGTGCATCCACCTGCTCGGGGATGCGCTCTCGCCGACACTCATCGGCCAGGTGGCGGACCAGAGCACCCTGGGCACCGCCATCGAACTCAACGCGCTGCCAGTGTTGCTGGGCGGCGGCGCCCTGCTGATCGCGGGTCGACAGTTGCGCAACGCCGCTCTACAAGCCGCTGGACAGAACGGCGGCCTCGTCGCTTCCTGACCAGGCTTGAAGGAGGACTCCATGAGCAGCCTGCTCTTCACCCCGCTGCAATTGCGCGGAGTGGAATTGAAGAACCGCATCGTCGTCTCGCCCATGTGCCAGTACTCGAGCGAGGATGGCTTCGCGAACGACTGGCACTTCGTCCACCTGGGCACCCGCGCCGTCGGAGGCGCGGGTCTGGTGCTCGCCGAGGCCACCGCCGTCGAGGACATCGGCCGCATCTCGCCGCAGGATCTGGGACTGTGGAAGGACGAGCACATCGCGCCGCTCGAGCGCATCACCCGGTTCATCTCCGAGCACGGATCCGTCCCCGGCATCCAGCTCGGGCACGCCGGGCGCAAGGCCTCCACCGCGCAGCCCTGGAAGGGTGGCGGCCCCGTGTCCGCCGAAGAGGGAGGATGGACGCCGGTCGCGCCGAGCCCACTGCCCTTCGCCGAGGGACACCCGGTACCCGAGGCGCTGGATGAGGCGGGCCTCCAGCGGCTGGTGCGCTCCTTCGCGGAGGCCACCGAGCGCGCACGGACCGCGGGCTTCCGTGTGGTGGAGGTGCATGCCGCCCACGGGTACCTGCTCCACCAGTTCCTCTCGCCCCTGAGCAACCAGCGCACCGATTCCTATGGAGGCTCGTTCGAGAACCGCGTGCGACTGACGCGCGAGGTGGTGCGGGCCGTGCGCGCTCGCTGGCCCGAGGAGCTGCCGCTCCTGGTTCGTCTCTCCGCCACCGACTGGGTGGAGGGAGGCTGGACCGCGGAGGAGTCGGTGGCGCTCGTGAAGCTGCTGGCCGAGGATGGAGCGGATCTCATCGACTGCTCCTCGGGTGGCGCCGTTCCCGGTGCGAAGATTCCCGCCGGCCCCGGCTACCAGACGCCCTTCGCCGAGCGGATCCGCCGCGAGGCCGGCATCCCCACGGGGACCGTGGGGCTCATCCGCTCCGCATTCCAGGCGGAGCACATCCTCCGGACGGAGCAGGCGGACCTGGTCATCCTCGCGCGGGAGCTGCTGAGAGATCCCTACTGGCCCCTGCGCGCGGCCCGAAAGCTCCACGCCAAGGTGGACTGGCCCTCGCAATACGAGCGCGCGAGGGACTGAGGAGCACTCACGCGCTCTCGGAGGGACGCGAGCGAGGGCCTCGACGAACGGAGAGTTCCACCACGAAGTCCGGGCCCTCCCGCTCGTCCCCCTCGACTCGCTCCACCACGGCGGGCCTGTCGTCTCCGGTCCACAGGCCCAGCAGCTCGTAGATCATCCACTGCGCCAGCGAGCGACCCACCCGCTGCACGCCCTCTCGCGTCACCGTCGTGAGCGACCCCTGGGCCTCCATCAACCCCCGCACCAGCCGCGCCGGCACCATCCAGCACTCGGCCCGAAGAGAAGGGGGCACCAGGAAGAGGCAGAAGGAGGACTCCGTCTGCCCCAGCAGCGCGTCCAGGTGCTCCCGCGACACCCGGAGAGAGGGCGCCCATTGCCCCGCCCCTCGCTGCTCCTGCTTCCCCACCAGCACGCGCGCCGCCCGCTTCGTCGAGAGGAAGCCGTCCACCTCCACCTTCAGCAGGAACGCCAGCTCCAATGCCACGGGCCTCGCGGCCTCACCTGTCTCGCCCTCCTCGGGCCTGTGGCCCCGTCGGTACCGCAGCTCGAGTTCCAGCGGCACGGGCTGCCCCTGGGACAGCAGGATCGACAGGTCCGACTGGATGCTCTCGAGCTCGTGCCGCAGGTCTTCCAGCAGCCGCGTCACCAGCGCGGCCTCGTCCTCCCGGAAGTGCTCCGGGTAGCGCGCGGAGAAGTCCCGCTCCACGCGGCTGAAGGTGCCCAGCAGCAGCTCCTCCAAGTCCCTGTCGCGCAACCACGTCCTCCCGCCCCCGAGCGTCATCGCCCCCGCGGCGCGCAGGTGACGGAGCGCCCCCGTCAGCGTCGCGGGCGTCTCCGACTCGGGCACGGAGTCCGGCCCCGCCGCCAACCACGTGTTGATGGCACGCACGCGGAAGCGCACGCGCGTGGACGGGTGCTCGCCCAGGCGGCGCAGGGTGCGCCGATCCGTGGACGTCTTCACCAACGCCAGCGTCACCAGCTCGGCCTCCGAGGCCGCCGCGTCCGGGGCACACCACAGGAAGAATTCAATCGCTGCCTTCCGCAACACCGGTTTTCTCACCAGTCGGCGCACCACCTCCTGCCGCCAGGCCGCCAGCTCGTCCGCGCCCGGCCGCCGCTCCGACTCGACGCGCGGCCACAGATCGGCGCACTCCTCGGCCAGCCAGAAGAGTGACTCCGCCACCGACAGCGCGCGCACCCGCTCCCGAGCCCGATTCCGCCGATCGAAGGCATCCGGCGCATCGCGGCGCAGCGCCTCACGGAAGATGCGCTCCTCCAGCCACAACAGCACCAGCGCCAGCCCCGGCTCCTCCTCGGGCTTCAGGTGCTCCC
>QKJM01001036.1 GCA_003249315.1 Archangium sp. | reverse complement strand
GGGTTCTCCTTGTCGATGGCGATGGCCTCATCGAACTGAGCCATCGCCTCCGCAGGACGACCTAGATGAATGAGCGCCTTGCCCCAGAGCACTCGTCCCTTCACCGACTGAGGGTGATGGGAGATGCCCTGCTCGCACACGGTAATGGCACGGGCAGGCTCGCCTTCGGCGATCAGGGCCTTGGCGAGCTCGACGAAAACCGAAGATGCAGGATCCTGGGCGAGGAGCTGCTCGTATCGCTCCACCAGAGACTTGGCCATGGAGCCGCGACCATACCACCGGGGCTCCCTTGTTTCGCCCCTTACGGGTGATACGGTCCATCTTGTGATTCGCCCGCTCGCTGTCCTCCTCCTGCTCGCCCTGGGTGGGGCGTGTGCCCACACCGTGAAAACCAGCCACCTGGAAGCCCTCCGGCCTGCGGTGGAGGGCTTCCACCAGCGCATCCGCTGGAAGGACTACCGCTACGCCGCCCGCTACATCGTCCCCGAGCGCCGCCAGGACTTCGAGCAGGCGCGCAAGGAGCTCCACGACGAGAGGGACCTCGCCGTCACCGACTACGAAATCGAAGGGGTCGAGCTCTCCGAGGACAACCAGCGCGCCATCATCACCAGCCGCATCTCCTGGATGCGCCTGCCCTCGGTGTCCGAGCAGAGAGACACCGTCACCTCGGAGTTCGTCCACCGCGACGGCGTGTGGCTGCTGGAGCGGCAGCTCGGCGGCCCCTTCGACGGCGAGCTGCCCTAGAAAAAAAACCGCCCGCCGTCTCGGGGCCGGCCGAGGCGACGGGCGTCGGAGGCTCCCCCATGGAACCCCCTCACTTGCCCGGCTTCTAGAGCAAGGCGGGTGCCAACCTCCTGGCGGCCCGGAACCCTTGGAAGTTCAAGGGGTTGCATGAGCCACCGAATGAGGGGAGCGAGTGAGGAGGGCTCGAACCCTGACAGGCATGTCAGGGGCTAGTCGCCCACCACGGAGCGGATCGTCTCCCGCATGGAGTAGCGCGGCTTCCAGTCCACGTCCTGGAGCCAGCGGCTGCCGTCCACGTTGCAGAGGAACTGGATGTGATCCAGCTCCGGAGGGGGGAAGTTGGCCAGACGGTACTTGAAGAGGAGGCCGAGGAGGGGCCTGGCCACCGGGTGGGGAACGGGGATGGCGGCGTGACCCAGCTCGCGGTGGATGGAGGAGAGAGGGACCTCGCCGGGGCCCACCACGTTGTAGACGCCCCTGGGCTCGGGACGAAGGGCGGCCTCCATCATGGCGCGCGCCGCGTCCTCCACGTGGATGAGCTGAACCATGGGATCGAACCCCGCCATGATCCAGGGGTGGCGCAGCCGCAGGTAGGTGGAGGGAGCGTTCTTGATGGTGGGGCCCACGATGTGGACGGGCCGGAGGATGACCGTCTGGATGTGGGGATGCCGCCAGAAGAAGCCATGGGCGAGCATGTCCACTTCGATGAGATCCCTCACCCCGGAGAAGCGGCTGGCCGCCATGAGGGGGGCGTCCTCGGTGAGGAAGTTGGAGTTGTCCGGGCTGGGGCCGTAGACGTTGGCCGAGGAGAGGACGACCACCTTGGGGACGCGGTAGCGGGCGCAGTACTCGAGCAGACGCGTGGTGCCCACCACGTTGAAGGAGTGGTGCTCCTCCTCGCTCATGCGCGGGTCATGCATGATGCCCATGTGGATGACCGCGCGGATGTCGTTCTTGCGGAAGACCTCCTCGGCCTTGCGCTTGCGCAGGTCCAACTGGTGCATCTCGATGTCCTTCGGCCTGCCCACGAAGGGGCGCCGATCGATCCCGATGATGCGCTCATGCTTGTGCAGCAGCTTGGCGAGGGTACGGCCCAGGTTGCCGCTGATGCCCGTGACGACGACGGCCGGTCTCATGAGTGCTCCATAGCATTGGAGCCCGCGGGGGGCTTCACCAGAAGACGCCTCGGCGCTCCTTGAGGCCCTGGTTGAGCATGGACTGGATGGCGCTCTTCACGGTGCGGACCTTCTTGTCCAGCTCGTTGTCCTCGTCGTCGGCGCGACCGGAGAAGCGCATCGGCTCACCGAAATAGATGCGGTACTTGGTGGGCAGGGGAAGGGGCAGGCCGGTGACGGTGAGGGGGAAGGCGGGGAAGCCGAGCATCTTCGCCAGGGGCTTGATGTCCACCAGGGCGGGGGCCTGCTCCTCGGCGCCCACCACGGCCACGGGGACGATGGGGGTGTTCGTCTCCAGGGCCAGGCGCATGAAGCCCAGGCCGAACTCCTGGAGCTGGTAGCGCTGGGGCCACAGCTTGGAGATGCCGCGCGTGCCCTCGGGGAAGACGAGGATGGCCTCCTCGGACTCCAGCAGCCGCCGGCAGTTCTCCGGGGTACCGACGATCTGCCCCACCCTGGCCATGAACGTGGAGACGAAGGGCAGCGAGGGCACCCACTTCTCCACCATGCTGCGGATGGCGCGCGGCGGGCTCGCCTCCAGCAGCAGGGCCACGCCGATCATCGCCCCGTCCATGGGGAGCTGTCCGGAGTGGTTGGAGATGAGCAGCACCCGCCCGGGGGGTAGATTCTCGATGCCAAACGTCTCCACCCGGTGGTAGTGCCGGTAGAGCCAGACGAAGGGCGCCATCGCGGCCAGGCTGTAGTCGAGGTTGAAGCCGAACGGATCCACCCCGTACTCGTTCTCGGTGCGGGCAAGCGCCTGCAGGCGACGACTCCGCTCGTCACCCACCATGTGCTCCGTCCACTCCCGGAACTCCTTCTTCACCCTGTCGCTGAGCCGCTCGAGCATGGGGTGTGTCTACACCATCGGGCCCTCCACCGGGAGGGCCGAGGCTGCCTCCTTCAGCGCCACCACCTCGTAGTCGGCGCACAGCCAGCGGAAGATTCTCTCCAGCCGCTCCAGCTTCCTGGCGGCCGGCACCCGCAGATCCCTCTGCTGCCGCACCAGCTCGGGGGGAATCCCGTCCTCGGCATCCAGCACGTCCACCGCATGAAGCTCGAGGTTGAAGAAGGAGGCCCCCCGGCAAGCGAGGTAGGCCGCCCGCACCGCCGGCAGCGGCAGCGTGGTGACGAAGGTGCCGATGAACGGGAAACGAGACCCTGGCGTCACCGTCATGGGCAGCTCCACCACCGCGCCTCTCCCTCGGCGGTAGGGTTGGGACGGGTCCGGGCGGTAGGGGACTCGCGGCGCCAGCAGCACCCGGGGCGTGTCCAGCACCGCCCGCGAGGGACGCCCCACCATGGCCAGGGCGCCCATCACCGCCGCCTTCGCCGCATAGTACGGCGCGGCGGGGAAGGCCGAGGAGCCGTAGAGGTAGCCACGCTCCTCGGTCGCCGAGTACAGCGCCGCGTTCAGCGTGTAGCCCGGGGCGCGAAAGCCCACTGGCCGAGCCCCCGTGGCCTCCTGGAGGATCTCATCCGCGCGCCGCAGGTCCTCCCGGATGACCTCCAGCGGGCGCCGCGTCAGCGCGTAGTCGTGGGCGAAGCTGTGACTCGCCACCTCCACGCCCGCCTCGTGCGCGGCCCGCAGGGCCTCCGCCGCCCCCGCGTCCCCCGCCACATCCTCCCCGATGGCGAAGAACGTCCCCGGCACCCCCAGGGAGGCCAGCAGCGCCCTCAGTCGAGGCACCGCCACCGCGTACACCAACTCCCTCGCCCGCGCGTCCAGCAACGACTCGGGCAGCCCATGGATGCGGCAGTAGTGCGGCAGCGAGTCCAGGTCGACGGAGATGGATGCCAGCCGTCGGGCCACCCTCGCCTTCCTCTCAGGTGCCGCGGATGCGGATGACGTAGACCAGCTTGCCCACGTTCTTCAGCACGTTGGGTACGCGCTTGAAGAGGTGGATGGAGGGCTGGCGCTTCTCGTGCAGCCGGATCGGAATCTCCACCACCCTCAGCCCCTGGCGCCAGGCGCGGATGACGAACTCGCTGGCGAACACGTCCATGTCCACCACACACTTCTCCACTACCGGCAACAGCGCCTCCCGCCGGAAGGCCTTCAGCCCGTGCGTATCCGTCCCCTGGAAGCCCAGCGCCACCCGTAGCAGCCTGTTGTGGATTCGCGTGGCCGCCCGTCGGATCAGCGGCCTCTGGTCGCTCGCCCCCTTGGCGGCCTTCGAGCCCACCACCATGTCCGCCTCGCCCCGCTCCAGCGGGGGCAGCGCGGCGTCATAGAAGGTCAGGTCGCACAGGTCGATCTCATCGCACACCACGAAGGTGCCCCGCGCCCGGAGGATGCCGGCCTTCAGCGCCACGCCATAGTTGGGCCGCTCCGAGTGGAACCAGCGCAGCCGCGGATTCCTCGCGCACAGGCTCTCCAGGATCTCCGGCGTGGAGTCCCGCGAGCCGTTCTCCGCGAAGACGACTTCATAGTCCCACCCGCGCGCTTCCAGGCCCTGCACGAGCTCCGCCGCTGCCGAGGCAATGATGGATGCCTCGTTATAGACGGGGATGACGATGGAGAGGTACGGATCCATGGGCGGCGGTCCGCCCTAACACGCCGTCCGAGGCCCCGTCATCGTCAATCGCCGCTCCCGCCCTCCACCGCCTTCCCGAACGCGATGCTCCCCCGCCTGCCCGCCCGACGAGAAGGGCCGGGCACGAGTCAGGCGTCTCGTTCTTTGCCGCCTGGAAAACGCCTCTGATAACCTGCGCCCGCCGCGGGTCGGATACGGGCCGGAATGCGGCTGCTCGCGCCCGATGGCTCCCGCTGAAGGACACCCATGAAAGTCTCCTGCCCGTCTTGCCAGACGAACTACAACATCGACGACAAGCGGATCCCACCAGGCGGCGCGAAGCTGAAGTGCGCGCGGTGCCATAACACCTTCCCCATCAAGAGCGCTGATCCGGTGAGCACGCCCGCTCCCGCCGAGCCCGCTCCCCAGCCCTCCGCCGAGGCCGTTCCGCTGCCCGGTGCCGCTGCTC
>QKJM01000291.1 GCA_003249315.1 Archangium sp. | reverse complement strand
GAGGTCGCGAAGCTGGCGGGGGTTCGACTCCCCAACGAGCCGCATCGGCACGAGATTCTCAGCACCGAGCCGCTCAAGCCCTTCCTGTCGCCACTGGTGTCGGTGCTGGACTCGGGGCTGTACTTCAGCCAGTCGATGCGGGGGGAGATCGTCGGAGGCATGGGAGATCCGCTGGAGCCGGCGGGGCTGAACATGGGCTCGACGCTGCGCTTCCTGACGCGCTTCGCGCGGGCGCTGACGGAGCAGATGCCGCACCTGGGGCGGGTAAAGGTGCTGAGGCAGTGGGCGGGCTGCTACGACGTGACGCCGGACAACAACCCGGTGCTGGGGCGCACACCGGGGCTGGACAACCTGCTGCAGATGTCCGGCTTCGTGGGGCACGGCTTCATGATGGCGCCCGCGGTAGCGGAGCGGATGGCGGAGTGGATGGCGACCGGCGAGTCCGACGAGCTCTTCACCCGCTTCAACCTGCGCCGCTTCCAGGAGGGCAAGCTGGAAAAGGAAACGATGATCATCGGCTGAGCCCAAGAACCCCTCTCCCTCCGGGAGAGGGACGGGGTGAGGGTGCCACGCCCCCTGGGTTCCCCCCTCGAAACACCCCGTCAGGACTCCTCGGGCCCCCCGGCGATCAGCACGCGCTGCTTGATCCGCGGATCCGGATGAGCCGGCTCGAGGAGGGAGGAGCCATAACGAAGCCGGCGGGCGACGATCCACCCGGCGGCGCGCATGAGCGGGCGAGGCAGAAGGGACACGAGCCGCATCAACCACCGGTAGACGAAACCCGGATACACGAGGGGCACATCGTTCTCGAAGCCGGCGATGGCCTCACGGGCGCACCGGGAGGCGGAGATCGCCAACCAGGAGGGCGGCTTCCCGATACGCGCGTCGGATCCGGCCACCTCGCCGAACTCGGTGTCCACGGGCCCGGGAGCCACCTGAGTGACCACTACGCCCGTGCCCATCAACTCCAGCCGCAGCGACTCGGTGAAGCCGTCGAGGAAGTGCTTGGTACCGTTGTAGACGGCCGATCCCGGGAAGAAGATCAGCCCCGCCCCCGAGCCGATGTTGAGGATACCGCCGCGCTTGCGCTCCAGCATGCGCCGCAGCAGTCGGTGGGCGAGGAGCACTGGCGCCGTCACGTTCACCTGCAACATCTGGTGGATGCGCCCCCAGCTCTCCTGCTCGTAGAGGCCGTAGTCCCCGAGGCCAGCGTCATTCACCAGCACATCCACGTTCACCAGGTGCTTATCCAACCGGGCCAGCAGCGCATCCACCTCGTCCGGCTCGGACAGATCGCACCGCTCCACCACCACCCCCAGGGTGGGGTTGAGGGCGGCCAGTTCGTCGCGCAGCGCCTCCAGCCGTTCCTCCCGCCGAGCCACCAGCACGAGCGTCCGGGCCCTCCTGCCGAGTTGGCGGGCGATCTCCCGGCCAATGCCCGAGGACGCGCCGGTGATGAGGATGGTGCCGGAATCGATGGGTGGACGCATGGAGGCTCCTCCTTGCCCTCGGGTAGCTCCCGCCGGGGTGAGAAGTTAGACATGCGCCTCCGATCCAGCACGACGCACCGGCTCGCAAGCCCCCTCGGCCCTCAGCCGGCGGACACGGGACCGGCCGAGGGCTCCACCTCCACCGTGGCTTCGATCCGCGGCTCGTGGAGCAGGGACGAACCGACGAAGCACTTGCGAGAAATCCCCGCGAACAGCTCGCGCGCGGCGGTGGCCGAGTCCTCATCCGCCACCCGCACCACGGGCTGGATGACGATGCTGGTGAAGCGCATCACCCCGTCGGTGTCTCGGCCGAGCGTGGCCTTGGCGCTGCTGCCATAGGCCACGAGCTTCACCCCGCGACGGCCCCCATACGCGAGGAACGTCATCAGGATGCAGGCCTCCGCAGACGCCAGCAGCATCTGCTCCGGACTCCACTGGCCTCCGGTGCCACCGAACTCCACCGGCGCGCCGAAGGGGATGGAAGAGACTCCGGAAGAAGAGAGCTCGCCACTCAGGGCGCCGGTCCACTTCACGTTCGTCTGGTACTCGAAAGTCTTGCCCTGGCTCATGGATGTGCTCCGTGGGTAGAACCGCGTAGAACCGTGCTCCCGAGGGAGCAACATGCGCGCCAGCCCCCCGGCCCCCCGGCCCTCCGGGAGAGCGCGCCTCCCGACGCAAGGGTTGCGTGGGCCTGGGTGGTACTCGGAAGAGTTTGCGCATGAACACTGCCCGAGGCGAGAGCGTGTCCTGGCACGCTTCTTCCAGTGATGTTGGGAGGAGGCCCGCCCCGCTCTCGGGGTCCGGGCGCAACGGAGGAACACCGATGCCCACGCCCTCTCGCATCCTGGTACCCGTGGACCTGACGGTCGGTTCGCGGGCCATCATCGACTACGCCCTGCAGATCGCCCGGCCCTTCAACGCCTCGATCGAGCTGATGCACGCCTGGGAGCCGCCGCAGTACGTGGCGCCGGATCTCCTGGTGTCCGCGCCGGGGTGGAATCCGCAGTCGCTGGAAAAGACGGCGCTCGATGCGGCGCGCAAGGAGCTGGAGTCGCTCTTGAGCCAGATGGAGGCGCCACCGCAGTCCCTCTCCCAGAGGCTGGAGGTGGGCGAGCCGGGCGCGGCCATCCTCCGGGTGGCCGAGGAGGGCGGGTTCGACCTGATCATCATGGGCACACACGGCCGCCGGGGACTGCCACGGCTGCTGCTGGGCAGCGTGGCCCAGAAGGTCATCGCCCGGGCCCCCTGCCCTGTCCTCACCCTGCACGTGTCCGAGGAGTGAGGCGAAGCGCCTCCGCGAGGAGCGGCTCAGCGAGAGCCGACGGCCTCCTCCTCCCGAGAGGTCGGCGCCCCGCCCTGCCCCTGGGTATGCGGTAACAGCGAGGCCCGGAGCGAGAGGATCTGCTCCCGGGCCTGCTCCTTGAGCCGCTCCACATCTTCGAGCGTCAGGCCCCGCGTGGAGATGGGCGTCCCCACCGCCACCAGCGCACGGGAGGAGGCGAAGCGCCACGAGTGCTTGGGCAGCGCCCGGCGCGTGCCGCTCACGGCGATCGGCAGCACGTCCGCCTGCTGCTCGATCGCCAGCCGGAAGGCGCCGTCCTTGAAGGGCAGCAGATCCTCCGTCTTCGAGCGCGTGCCCTCGGGGAAGATCATCACCGGCATGCCCTTGTCCAGCCAGCGGGCGCAGACATTCATGGCCTCGGTGGCGGACTCGCGCTCGCCGCGACGCACGGGGATGTCCCCGGCCAGCCACATGCTCCACCCCACCACCGGAATCTTGAAGAGAGAGGCCTTGCCCAGCCACTTCATCTCCCAGGGCAGGAAGGAGATGAGGAACGGATCCGCGTTGGACTCGTGGTTGCTCACCACCACCGTGCGGCCCGCGGGGGGCACGGGCTGGCCGTACACACCGAACTTCCAGTAGGGGTTGAGCCGGGCCGCGGTGACTCCGATCAACCGGAAGAGGCGCCCCGTCACCACCTTGCGCTTGTCGAAGGGCCAGGTGACGACGGCCAGCGGCACCTGCAGGCAGAAGCCCGCCGTGGCCACCGCGCCGGTTTCCAGCCAGCTCCAGAGGGAGAGCAGTGCGTTCATGGAATCTCCTGGGGGCTCGGCCCTAGCGGCGAAGCACCTTCGGATCCAATATCACGCTCACCGGGCAGTGGTCCGATCCCTGTACCTCCGGGTGGATGGCGGCCCGCTTCACGAAGCCCATGGCCCCGGGCGAGGCCAGCACGTAGTCGATGCGCCAGCCCACGTTGCGCGCGCGCACCCCGAAGCGCTGGCTCCACCAGCTATAGTGCCCTCCCCCCTTCTCGAAGTGGCGGAAGGTGTCCACCCAGCCCGCCCTCAGCCACCGCTCCATCTCCTCCCGCTCCTCCGGGAGGAAGCCGCTCGTCTCCCGGTTGTCCTTGGGACGGGCGAGATCGATCTCCTGGTGCGCGGTGTTGAAGTCCCCCATCACCAGCAGGCGCTCGCCGTCGCGCAGCCCCTTCTCCAGCCGCTCGAAGAGGCGCCGGTAGAAGGCCAGCTTGAAGGGGACGCGGCTGTTGTCCCGCTCCTTGCCGTTGCCGTTGGGGAAGTAGCAGTTGACGATCGTCAGGGGGCCGAAGCGGGCCACCTGCAGCCGGCCCTCGGCGTCCATCTCCTCCACCCCCAGCGACGTCTCCACCTCGTCCGGCGGCCTCTTTCGCGCGTAGAGCCCCACCCCGCTGTAGCCCGCCCGCTCCGCGGCCACGAAGTGGGTGCCCTTCCACCCCTCCGGCGCCCTCACCTCCTCCGGGAGCTGCTCCTCCCTCGCCCTCACCTCCTGCACCCCCACCACCTCGGCCTCCTCCGCCGACAGCCACTCCAGGAAGCCCTTCTTGTGGGCTGCCCTCAGCCCGTTCACGTTCCACGAGATGATCCGCACGCCGTCGCTATTGCCCGACCACGGCCCCCGGGTCAACGCGCACCCGCCACTCGAAAACCCCAAATCCTCAGAAAATTCTCAGACACGGCCTCCTCCCCCGCCACCACCCTCCTGACTTCGGGCGGTTACGAGGTGGGTTTACTTCCACCGCACGATTTTCTTACTGAAACATTGAAACCACTCGAATCCAGTAGAACGGATTGTAAGTGTTTTCTCAGGAAGGTTCACAAACCTGAGAGCCCTCTCAGCCTGAGAGCCCTCTCAGGAAACACAAACCTCCTTGTCGGTCAGAGAGGGAATCGTGTCAGAGCGGACGAGAGAAGAAGAGAGGACGGGGCCCCCGTCGACATGGCGCCGGACGGCGCTGGCGACGGTGCTGGCCTCGACGATGGCCTGCCAACAGGGCATCAGCGAAACTGATGCAAGTAATAATGGTGCGCAATCGGTCGCGACCGCGGAGCAGGGTGTGGTGGAGCCGGATCCGCAGCCGCCCCAGCCGGTCGAG
>QKJM01000726.1 GCA_003249315.1 Archangium sp. | reverse complement strand
TCCTCGATTCGATAAGTTTGGTGCGGAGGGGGCGCAGCGTAACCCGGGGCTCGGTCGGCCGTGTGCTCGATGTGCGGGGGCTCAAGTTGGCGTGGGACGGACGGGCTTTTCCTGTGGTAGCACCCGCCGGCCATGAGCCGCATCTACCGTTCCCTTCCTCCCGCTGGTACCCGCATCGGCCTCGCCTTCTCGGGTGGCCTCGACACCCGCGCCGCCGTGGCCTGGATGTCGCGCAAGGGTCTGGACGTCTACGCCTACACCGCCGACCTCGCCCAGCCGGACGAGAAGAACCCGGCCGACATTCCCCCCATCGCCACCAGCCACGGCGCGAAGCAGGCCCGCCTCGTGGACTGCCGCGAGGCCATGGTGCGCGAGGGCATCGTCGCCATCCAGTGCGGCGCCTTCCACCTCTCCGTGGGCGGCAAGAAGTACTTCAACACCACGCCCCTCGGTCGCGCCGTCACCACCACCGCCATCGTCCGCGCCATGCGCGAGGACGACGTCCACGTCTTCGGCGACGGCAGCACCCACAAGGGCAACGACATCCAGCGCTTCTACCGCTACGGCATCCTCGTGGATCCGGAGCTGCGCATCTACAAGCCCTGGTTGGATCCCCAGTTCGTCGATGCCTTCGGTGGCCGCAAGGAGATGAGCGAGTACCTCGACTCCATCGGCCTGCCCTACAAGATGGGCACCGAGAAGGCCTACTCCACGGACGCCAACGTGCTCGGCGCCACCCACGAGGCGAAGGATCTGGAGCACCTCGACAAGGGCATGAACATCGTCGAGCCCATCATGGGCGTGGCCCACTGGCGCCCCGAGGTGGAGATCCGCCCCGAGCGCGTCACCGTCGAGTTCGCCCAGGGCCTGCCCGTGGCCCTCAACGGCAAGCGCTTCCCCTCGCTCTTCGAGCTCTTCCTCGAGTGCAACCGCATCGGCGGCCGGCACGGACTGGGGATGAGCGACCAGCTCGAGAACCGCGTCATCGACGCCAAGAGCCGCGGCATCTACGAGGCTCCCGGCATGGCGCTGCTCCACATCGTCTACGAGCGCCTCCTCTCCGCCATCCACAACGAGACCACCGCGGATCTCTACTTCACCCTCGGTCGCCGCCTCGGCCGCCTCCTCTACGAGGGCAAGTGGTTCGATCCCGAGTGCCTTCTCCTCAAGGACGGCCTCACCCGTTGGGTGGCCCCCGCCATCACCGGCAGCGTCACCCTGGAGCTGCGCCGCGGCGACGACTACACCCTGCTCGATACCCAGGCCGAGTACATGTCCTACGATCCGGACAAGCTCTCCATGGAGAAGGTGCAGGGGGCCTTCTCCCCCGAGGACCGGATCGGCGCCCTGGAGATGCAGAACCTCTCCGTGGGTGACAACCGCTCCCTCCTCCTCCACCACCTCTCCAGCATCCGCCAGCTCTCCGGCGGCGTCGCCAGCCCCGGTGCGGGCATCGATCAGCTCCTCGGCAGCGGCGAGGAGGAGTAGGGGATTCCTCTCCTGAAGAGGGGGACGGGCACCTCACCCTGTCCCCCTCCTGGCGTGAGCGGGGAGGGTGCTCAGTCGGCCAGCTTGACCGTCTCCATGTAGTCGGGGATGTAGGCTGGCCAGTCGCGGTCCTCGAACTTCGTCTTCAGCGACTCCAGCGCGGCGGGCTCCCCGTGTACCAGCAGCGTCTGCCGGGGAGGTGCCGCGAAGCCCTCCATCCAGCGCAGCGTCTCCGTCCAGTCCGCGTGCGCGGAGAAGCCTCTCACCCGCTGGATGTCCGCCTTCACGGGCACCATCTGCCCGTGGATCTTGATCTCCCGCTCTCCGTTCAACAGCCGTCGGCCTCGTGAGCCCTCGGACTGGAAGCCCACGAAGAGCACCGTGTTGCGCGCGTCCGGCAGGCGGTGCTTCAGGTGGTGGAGGATGCGGCCTCCCGTGGCCATGCCCGACGCGGAGATGATGATCCCCGGGCCTTCGAAGCCGTTGAGCTTCATGCTCTCCTGCTTCGAGGTGACGAAGCGCGTCCGTCGCGTGGCCAGCGGCGTCTCGCCCCGATGTAGCAGTGACTTCATCTCTACGTCATGCTCCTCCGGGTGCGCCAGGTAGATAGGGGTGGCGTCGCACGCCATGGGCGAGTCCACGAACACATCCACCTCGGGGATGCGCCTCTCCCGCTCGAGCTGGCCCAGGTGGTAGAGCAGCTCCTGCGTGCGCCCGACGGAGAAGGCGGGGATGACGACCACGCCCTTGCGCTCGAAGGCGTTCACCACCGCGTCGCACAGGGTGTCCAGGGGTCGCTCCTCTCCGTGCTCGCGGTCCCCGTAGGTGCTCTCCATCACCAGTGTGGTGGCCGGGCCCACGCGCTGGGGATCCCTCAGGATGGGCGCGTGGTAGCGGCCGAGATCCCCGCTGAACACCACCCGCTGACGCGTGTGCTCCAGCTCGAACACGCACAGCGCCGAGCCGAGGATGTGGCCGGCCCGATAGAAGGTGAGGGTGATGCCCGGGAGGATCTCCTTGGGGCGCTCGTAGCTGAAGGACTCGAAGAGCTTCAGCGCGCGCTGCGCGTCCTCGGCCGTGTAGAGGGGCAGGGCGGGGCGGTGCTTCGAGTAGCCCTCCTTGTTCGCGTAGCGGGCCTCCTCCTCCTGCAGGTACGCGGAGTCCGGGAGCATCAGCGCGGCCAGGTCCCTCGTGCCGGACGTGGAGTAGACAGGGCCATGGAAGCCGTCTCGCACCAGTCGGGGCAGGGCGCCCGTATGATCGATATGGGCGTGCGTGAGGACGACGGCGTTGATGTTTCGGGGCGGGACGGGCAGGGAGCGCCAGTTGCGCTGGCGCAGCTCCTTGCGGCCCTGGAAGAGGCCACAGTCGATGAGCACGCGCTTGCCGCGGTACTCGAGGAGGAACTTGGAGCCGGTGACGGTACCCGCCGCGCCGAAGAACTGGAGAGAGGCCATGCCGGGCACTCTACTCCCGGGAGAAGGCCTTCGGCACAGCGACGAAGCCCACCGCCGCCAGTCCCACCAGGAACATCAGAGGCCCTGGCAGCAGCTTCACGTGGAGGAGTCCCCAGAGGAGGCCTGCCCCCACCGCTCCCACCGGAACCCAGCGCAGCCACTGCGGCCTCGGCACCTCCGGGCGCAGCGCCAGCACTGCCAGTGCGCCCAGCAGCAGCAACTCCACCGCGATCGCCAGTGGCAGCTCCCACCCCGTCCCCGTGCCGTCGAACAGACGGTACACCGCGTCATCCGCCGGCCGAGGCGCGTCCACCACCCGCAGCTCCGGTGGCGGCCCGCCCGGCACCGGCACTGGCGCCGAGTACCGGCTCGTCGTGCTCGCCACGGGCGTCCAGGTGAGGAACAGCGCCAACAGGCACCCCACCACGCCTCCCAGTGCCACCGGCGTCATCCCGCTCAGCAACTGGCGCGGCTCGAAGAGACGGCTCCACCCCTCCGGCCCCTGGTACACCTTGCGGTACTGATCGTGCGCCAGCAGTCCGGCACCTCCCAGCCACAGCAACGGCGTCAGCCCCAGCCCCAGCATCCTCACCGCCAGCGCCACCATCACCGCCGCGTATACCGCCGGCACTACCGGGCGCAGCAGGGCAGGGGGCACCCAATCCACGAGCGGGTGTCGCTCACCCGTCTCGTGCAGCTCCCGCGCCGTCACCAGCCACCCTCCCATGAGGGTGACGAGTCCCCAGAAGGGGCCTACCCCCGCGAAGAACGGCAGGATGCCCAGCACCAGCGCCACTCCCAGCAGGCCGATACCCGCCACGCTCGGCGAGTGGCCCGGCACGGGAGCCAGCCAGGCCGGCCCGTCATACGGCGGTCGTGTCCGTTCGGGCTCCTTGGGGCCTGCTCCGGGATCCGTGTCCTCGCCATCGGTCCTGGCGAGGGCGGCATGCTCCGCGGAGGCGCGGCCCGTGCCTCGTACCGCTGGCCGGATGGATGATCCCCGGGGCGGCGCGGGCATCTTCGCCCCGCAGTTCTCGCAGAAGCGCAGCGTCGGGTTCTGCGCCAGCTCTCCGCACTCCTTGCACCGCATGGACTTCGCCTCCGTGGCCCGGGGCCGCTCTCCGCGGGGGCCGTCTCGTCTTTTGGAGTCTACTGGAAGGTTCGGCTGGCCGCAGAGCCGTCAGGCAAGAGGGGGGTCTGCAATGTGTCGGTGCTTCCGGGTAGCGTGCCTTCCTCGAATCCTTCCTCTCTCTGGAGACAGCACATGAAAAGAACCACCCTCTCCCTCTTCCTGGCCTCCGCCGCATGGACGGTCACCGCCTGTGGTGGCGATGGCGCCTGCGATCCGAACAAACCCGAGGACTGCAAGAGCGGCTTTGTCTGCGAGCAGGTGCAGGGGCAGGAGCAGGCGCGTTGCTTCGCCCCGGTGCAGGTACAGGGGCGCGTCTTCGATCTCTCCTCGGACGAGGGGATCGCCAACGCCGTGGTGACCGTGGTGGACGCCAACGGCGCGCCGGTGGGTTCGCAGGCGGTGTCCGGGACGGACGGCAGCTACACCGTGGCCATTCCCTCGGCGCGCACGGACGAGAAGGGCTCGCCGGTGGCGCAGCGTGTCACCCTGCGGGCGGCGGCGAGGGACTACCAGCCCTTCCCCTCGGGCATCCGCGTGTCGCTGCCGGTGAGCACCGACGGCGCGGCGCGAGCCAAGGCCGATGATGAGTCCCTGCCCTTCGTGGTGAAGGGGGGCCTCACCGACGTGGGCCTGGTGGCGCTGCCGGAGGATCAGCGCGGGCTCTCCTCCATCGAGGGTACCGTGGAGCAGGGCGGCGAGCGCCGCGGCGTGCTGGTGGTGGCGCAGCCGGCGAACGATCCGACGGCCAGGGGCTACAGCGCGGTGGCGGGCAGCTCGGGCTCTTTCCGCATCTTCAACGTTCCGCAGGGGCAGTACACGGTGCAGGCCTACACTCGGGGAT
>QKJM01000161.1 GCA_003249315.1 Archangium sp. | reverse complement strand
ATCACCTCGGGGCACCCCGGACAAGGCTCATGAGAACGCGCAAGGCACCGGAAAGATTCATGAAAATGCCCGCAACGGCGCTATGCGTCATAACGCGGGGGAGGCTTCCGTTCTTCCAGGGCGGCCGCCAGCTCGCCAAAGGCGGAGCGGGAGGGGAAGAGGTGGCGGGCGACCAGGACGCGGCCGCCCTCCTCGAGGAAGAGCCCCAGCACCTCCTCCTTGCGGCCGAGCCGGCGGACGGTGGCGATCGCCCCCCAGGAGAGTTGCAGGTGGGTGCCGGAGAAGGGGCGGGCCACGTCCACCCCGCGGGAGCTGAGGGTGACGCCCCAGCCGGAGCGAGGGCGCAACCGGTGCCAGGCGTAGGCGAAGGCCAGCATGAGGCCCCCGGTCACTCCGACCCGGGCCATGGCCAGCGGGGAGGCGTCCCCCCGTGCGTCCGCCAGGGCCCAGGCGCTGAGGATGGCCAGCAGACAAGCTCCCACGAAGAGCGCGCGGCGGGTGAGGCGAGGATTGTAGGCGAAGAAGCGGGACTCCACGCGCTCCACCCTACCCGCCCTCCGGCCCTCCGGGGAGTCCAAGGTGCGCGCGCTGTCCACCCACGAGCGAGAGGAAGCATCTACCCTGAGCCCCATGACGGACGCTGAACTCACCGCGCGCCTGTACGCCAACATCCGCGCCTTCAAGCACGTCCAGGCCGAGCACGGCCCGCTGCGGACGCTCTCCCTGCCCGGGGTGTGCGCCTTCGCGCTGCCTTCCCGGCTGCAAAACCTCTTCCAGCAACAGGTGCTGTACGAGACGCCCGCGGCCCTCGGAGAGGCGCTCGCACCGCTGGAGGACTGGTACCGCACCCTGCGCGTGGGCGCCTGGCGGGTGCCCGTGCTGCCGGGAGACGAGGCCTCCGAGCGCCTGCTCGTCCGCGCGGGCTACCACGCCGAGGACACCATCCCCGCCATGGGGCTGCTCCTGACGCACGCCCCCTCACTCCCCCCCGAGTTCGCCCTGGTGCGTCCGGACGATCTGGACGAGGTGCTGGGCCTCAACGCGCTCGCCTATGGAGAGGAGGACGTGGGCTTCTTCAGGGCCTGGCGCAACGCACCGCTACCCTCGCCGGAGACCCACGCGGTGGTGCTTCGCGACGAGGGAGGGCGGGCAGTGGCCGGTGGCGTCTCCTTCGAGCAAGGGGGAGTGGCGGGCATCTACCTGGTGGCCACCCACCCGGAGGCGCGCCGCCGAGGGCTGGGAGCTGCGGTGATGCACGGACTGCACGCGGATGCGCGCGCCCGCGGCTGCACCGCCGCCGTCCTCCAGGCCTCCCTCCAGGGCCATGGCCTCTACCGGCACCTGGGCTATCGCGAGCTGGGCGCCTGGACGAACTGGGTGCGTCGCACTGACTGAGGAGGGCTGGCTCAAACGTTCGAAACCTGCCTGGCCCATTCGCGAACCTCGTCGTCGCCCAGCAAGGGGTCAAATCGCCCCGCCCGGAGCATCTCCACCAACCGCCCGTCGCGCGCGAGGATTTCAGGCACCCTCCAGGGAAAAGAGAGCGCTGCCGCACCATATTCCTCGTAATCTGGTTGGGCCAGCAGTGCCTCCAGGTAGCGTGCATACGCCTCGAAAAAGCGATCCACATCAGAGGCGATGGGTAGCGCGTACGGCTCCTCGTAGACGTTGATCTCGACGACGGGCTGCCGCCCCTTCCCGTCCGCCAGCGCGGGTACAGTAGCGAAGTATTGTGCCAGACCCGTCTCGCCGCCGAATACGAAGAGCTGTAGGGGAAGCCGCTCCTGCCAGCTCTCCTTCCACTTCTGGTTCTCCTCCTCCAGCTCATTCACGTCATCTTCCACCCGAAAGAGCCCCATACCAGCAGCCTGGGTGGCAAATACCGCTCGCCCGAAGCGGGAGTAGAACGCCGCGAGAACCGGATCCAGGGGAGTATCCGCCACCGGGGTTCCGGCCGCTGGATGCACCCGGCTGGGTGGCGTGGTCGTCACATCGAGGTTCAACCTCCTACACACCTCCAACAAACAATCCAAGCCGGGTAGAGAAATAATCGTTTCCATGACACATGTCCTCTAACGCATTCCCGGAAACATCCGCCGCAACTCCTTGAGAGCGGCATCCCGAGCTACATCCAGCAGCTCGGCTTCACTCTGCGATACGTCCGCGCGGTGGTACCAGTTCTTCTCAAAGTATTTGTCGATGACCCTGGCTACCTCCTCCACCTCTTCTGCTCTGAGTTGACTACGCGCCTCCCGAACTCTCGCCCAGATGTAATTGACTCGGTTGTGGACAAGATCGCGGAGCATGATGAGATTCTCTGCAGCATTGATGTCTTCATCCGGAAAAACATGAGCATGTTGCAAGGGTCGCCGGTGGTGGACGGGGTAGATCACGGGGGCGGAATCCATGATTTTTTCCATGTCTGGATGAAGCCGCTTGTACTGCTTCCGAGCCAACTTCCTGAACTCATCCTTCTCGACTCTACCCAGCGGCTTCTGGACCAACTGCTCGAGGCGTCCAAAGAAGCCTCGCAGCGCCTCCCTCTCATGGGAGGAGAGAGCTTTTTCTCCCTCCAACTGGATCTTTCGCCATAGCTGCGAGAAGTCATGCCTGTCCTTGGTGGGCAGACGAGCCACCGTGGTGCGCAACCAGCCAGCAGCAGCCTCGGGGCTGCGCCCCAGTGCCCTCGGCACCAGCTTCAGCCCCTGGGTGGCGAAGAAGCCGGCGCCGTGTGCGACGACGCCACCCGCGAACCAGAGGGCCGACTCCTCGACTCCTCGCTGGGCCAGCCACGCGCTGCCCTCCACCACGCCCTCGCGCCAGCGCAGCAGCGTCGCCTCCTGCATGGCCCGGTACCACCCCTGCTCGGGCGCATGCGGCGCGCGCTCCACCAGGGCCGCCTCCACCCGCCCGCGCGCCTCCTCCTCTCCCAGCCGGTGCTCGGCCCACAGCACCACACCCAGCGTGCGCCTCCCGAGCCCCTCCGAGAAGGGCAGCAGCACACGGGTGACTGCCGCCGACACCTCTGCCGACAGCGGGCGTGGACTCCCTCCTGGCCCCTCCCGCGTCCGCTGGAGCTTCCGCAACTCCCAGCCGGCCAGGCGCCCGTCCTCGAGGTGTACCGCCATCTCCACCCGCACCGCGCCCCCGGGCGACACCCGCACCGTGCGCAGCCAGTCCTTGCCCGCCTCGTGGAGCGCCAGGAAGGTCTCCGCGGCGGTTCCTCCGGCGCGCACTGGTAGCCTCCTCGCTTCCGGTGGCCGGGATGTCTGGTGGTTGGCCGAAGAGTCCACCGCCCAGCCGGCCTCCTCGCGCCGCAACCTCAACACCACTTCTCCTGTGTGGCGCCCCGCGTACTCGGAGAAGACGAGGCGCAGCACCCGCGTCACCGCCCCCGGCTCCACCCTCCGCTCCGCGCGCCCGCCACCCCCCTCCAGGCGGTAGCCCACCAGGGTCAGCGCTCCCCGCTCCACCCAGAAGCGGAGCACCACCTCCGCTCCCACTTCCTGCACCCCGCTGGCCAGCCCCACTGCATACGCCAGCGCCCTCTCCACCTCCGCCTCACGCGCTTCCTCCTCCGCTTCCGGCCCCTTCCCTTCCCGCTGCGCCGCCCACACCCACTCCTGGACCCGCGCCTCTTCCACCTCTCGCGCCCGCTTCGCCGCCTCCTCCCTCCACCCGCTGGCCTCTTCCCTCCATCCGCTGGCCTCGGCCCGGGCGCCTCCCCAGCTCGCCCCTTCCATCTCCCAGGAGCTTCCCGCTTCAGATGCATGCATCGCCCGCCGCGACCACACCGTCCCCTGCCGACCTCTCCAGGCAGACGGCTCCCGATGCGCCGCGCACCCCACCATCAGCAGCGCCAACAACCCTGGTACTCCGACCGAGGACAGCCACATCCCGACCCCGCGTGGACCCGAGCCCGATACGAGCATGGTGCATCTCCGAAGGCACATGAGGCTCGCAGGCCCTTCGCACGTCCCCATGCCCTCCGCAAGGAGCACGCCCCGAAGGGAGTCCAGACGAGTATCCATCATGCACATGACCTAAGCAGTAGCTCTCGGGTGATTCGACGAGTAGTGTCCCGCGCCGTGACGTGTCTGCTCACATACCGGACCCTCGCCGCATGCGCTCCGCCCGCCTTCGTGGCTCGCGCCGGAGGGACCTCCCCTTCCCATTCCGGAGAAATTCCGCATGGCCGATGACTCGCAGTCGTCCGAATCGCAAGCCTCCGTCCCCTCCCGCAGCGCCCCCTCGAGCCCGCGCCGCGCCCCTCCCCCGGAGCTTTCCCCGGGCACTCCCGTGGGCGGCTACACCCTGGACGAGAGGCTGGGCTCGGGCGGCTTCGGCACCGTGTACCGGGCCCACAGTGGCACGCGCCCCTTCGCGCTGAAGCTGCTCTCCCTTGAGTCCTCCAAGGGCTGGGAGGAGCGGGAGGTGGACGTGCTGCGCCGGCTCGACCACCCCAACGTGGTGAAGCTGCGAGGCTATCTCGACTGGCCGGAGGCGGACCCCCGCTACCGCGTCCTCGTCATGGAGTTCGTGGATGGCCTCACCCTGGACGAGTGGGTGCGTCACCACAACCCCTCGGCGCTCGGGGTGGTGGAGCTGCTGCTGCCGCTGCTGGAGGCGCTGGAAGCGGCACACCAGGCTGGCGTGGTGCATCGGGACGTGAAGGAGACCAACATCCGGGTGCGCCGGGCGGACCGGCAGCCGGTGCTGGTGGACTTCGGCGCGGGCGCCTACGAGGGAGCCCCTTCCCTGACCAGCTCGGCGCTCCCTCCGGGCACCCGGGAGTACCGCAGCCCCGAGGCCTGGGAGCACTTCCGCTGCTACCTGGGCGAGCAGGAGGACCCGGCCTACGAGGCGACTCCGGCGGACGACCTGTGGGCGCTGGGCGTGGTGCTCTACTGGATGCTGACCGACCGCAAGCC
>QKJM01000121.1 GCA_003249315.1 Archangium sp. | reverse complement strand
GCGGGCATCGCTGGCACGCTGGCCACGCTCGAGGACAAGCTGGACACCCTGGTGGGCACGGTGGCCGCACTGGCGCTCGTGCCGGCGGGCAGCGCGGCGGGCATCGCCTTCATGTCCGGCGATTCGTTGCGCGCGTTGGGCGGGCTGGTGCTGCTCGCCATCAACGTGGGCCTCATCATCGCTTGCGGGATTTTCGTACTGGTGGTGGCGGGCCGACGGTACGAGGAGTGAGCGTGTACGGGACGGCTCTGCTCGTGGGCTCCCCCACCGCTACGGGATGACGTGGCGACTCACCATGGCGAGCTGCACGTCCACGCTCAGGTCGCGCGAGCCCATGTGCCCGTAGGTGTTGTACACCTTCTGCCCGTCCTGCCCCGGAATGGGCGAGGTTCCCGCCGCCCTGCCCGGACCGATGATCTGGTCCGAGTGCGACCAGATGCTGTAGACGTTCTGGCCCTCGTCGTGGTTGACGGCGTTGAGATCCTCGAGCAGCGCCGAGGCCGGGTGCAGGCCGCTGATGCGGTTGGTGGTGGGCGTGAGGTTCCCCGTGTAGAGGGCCGCTCGCAGCCCATGGTTGGCGCCGGCGATGCCCACGAAGGTGTCCACGTTGTCGGTCAGCGGCTTGCCCAGATCGAAGCTCTGACGCGCGTACGGGTCATACGCGTCCCCGCCCTGGATGGCCTTGCGGGCGAGGGTGACGCCCATGGAGTGGCCGATCACATCCACCTTCTCCGCGCCGGTGTACTCCTTGACGGCCTGGATGAAGGCGCGCACCTCCTCCAGGTTCTGCTGGGAGTGGTGCTGCAGGGCCGCCTTCATCGGGTTGGCGTCACCCCACGTCATGGCATACAGCTCCGAGGGCTTGTACCCCTGGGCGTTGAAGTGCTCGATGGACTTCTCCCAGCCGGCGGCGCTGTCGGAGTTGCCATGGATGAAGATGACTGGCTCCTTGTCGAGCTTCTCTCCCGGCTGGGTGCGGCCTCCGAAGGCCGGCACGTCCCCCTGGGCGAACTTGTAGTGGCCGTAGCCGTTCTCGTGGAGCCAGCGCTGGAAGTCGTTCGAGAAGCGCGAGTCCTTCGAGACCTCGACCTTGCCGGAGTCGGCCACGGCGCGGGTGGCCAGGGCTGCGGGGGAAGTTCCGGTGTTGACGCGCAGCGACATGATCGCCTCCTCGGAGAGATGAACCAGCGTTCATGGTCATCATCGGAGGGAGGCGCGTGGGAGTTGCGTCCCGATGCGAATCTTCCCGGAGACGCACTCTGCGTCCTGGGCTACTCAGAGGCCGCGTCGATGACCTTCCTGGCGATTCCGAAGGAGAACCCCGCCCTGGCCAGAGCGGCGAGATCTCTCTGCCGGTTTTCCTGACGGACCTGGGCGTTGGTTCGGAAGGGGCCCAGGCGCTTCTTCCTCGCCCAGATCCTCGCGGCCTCCTCCTCGGAGAGCTCGGCGGTGGCGTCGGCCAGCTTCTGCGCGACGACGTCCGCCGCCACGCCCTTCATTCGCAGCTTCTGGGCGATCATCCTGGAACTGCGGCCCGAGGCACGCAGGGAGTGCGCCTTCATCCCGGCGTAGGCCTCGTCATCGAGGAGGCCGCTTCGAGTGAGCCGGGCGAGGAGCGCGTCGATCCATCCGAGTGCTTCGGCGCGATCCCCGCCGTGGAACTGGAGGGATCTATCGATCTTGCGCACGAGCACGCGCTGGAGCTGGCTCGACGTCGCCGCATACCGCTTCAGGTAGTGCAACGCGGCGTTCTCCAGGTAGCGAGGAGACACCTTCCGGGGTTGCTTCCGCGGGGGTGCTGCCTTCTTGTCCTGTCCTCCCTGCTCCTCGTTCATGTGGGGGCGGGTATACCACCCGGGGCCGACAGCTCGAAGCAGGGCGGAGGGGAGTGTCTGAGGGAGGGCGCGCCCCTGTCCCCGCCTGCTGCGTGAACCTGTCAGACAACCAGACCGGTTCGGGGTGAGCGCGCCTGGCAGCCCCTCGGAGCCCATGTGGGAGGTGGGCACACGCTCAACTCCCCCTCAATAGCCGCTGGCGATGGAGAGGGGGTACAAGGCTCGGTGGTGGATGTTGGGGTGATACACGGCGAGGTGGGGTTCGCCCCCCACTCGCACCCAGGCTCGTCTGGCCGGCTCGGCCTGCGTCCTCCACCAGGCCTCCGCCTCTTCGCGAGTCTCGAAAGAGGCCACGGCGACAGGGTGCTCCTGCCGCGCGAGTTCGGCGAGGTAGTGCTCGAGGTCACGGCTGCGTGGCAGGCGGCGGATATTCGTGTCGCGATCGTAAACGACATGATGGTACTTGTCCGCGACGAGCACGTTGGCGGGGTCCGGCGGATGGGGGTGGCTTACAAGCCAGGCCTCCGCATCCTCCAGCCTGTCGAACGACGCCACGACGAAGGGAGGCGAGTTGGCCGCGACGTGCTCCTGAAAGGCGGCGAAGGCATCATGCTGGCCGGTTGAGTCGATGTATCGGAGCGCGTCGAGGATGGCCTGGCTCTGGGCAACTTCCTCCGCGGAGTCGGGCTCATCGCGCAGCTTCTCGAAGAAGCGCCTCGTTCTGTCCAGGGACTCTCTCAGCTCCGCAGATCCAGCAGGAGGAGGGCGGTGGTGGGAGTCGCGTTCCTTGAAGAAGTCCTCGAATGCGTATCGTTGGCCGGTGGCGAAGAGGAAATCCAGTGCGTCTCGTGCCAAGCCCAGAATCCGTGCCTGCTCGGGGGGCTGATCCAGCCGCCAGCGCTTCCCAATCACGGGATGTGCGTCCGCGAGATCCGAGAGGCTTGTCATGGATCCACCTGTGTGAGGGAGGATTCGAAAGATACGTCGGATGATACCAGCAAGACGGCTGGTGCGAGCACCAGGGCTCCGCCACCACTGCCGGCAACGACGACGACGAAGGCGATGCCTGCGATGATGACAACGGTGCCGACCAGTAGCTCGCGATGGTTCTGTTTCACCCAGTCGATTGCTTCGTCAACGGATGGGAAGCTGAGTCGAGGTTTGACGGCTTCGGACATTTCCCGGAGTCGGCAGCAGTCCAGGTATGCCGGCCTGCACCTCTCGCGGCAGATGGCATTCTTGGAGCCAGCGCTTGCGTGGGTCCAGTTGCGGCCCTTCAGGCTGGCCCTGCACATTTCTTCGCATGCGCTGAGTTCCGTTTCGCAGTCTCGGTTGAAAGAGGCGCGAACGAATGTTCCCTCGAAGTGACTGTTGCTCGCGCGGTTGGGGGGCCTGGTCAGGTCAAAGCTGCTGAGGGGCTGCCAGGTGTGAAACACCTGACCATCCAGAGTCTCCTGGATGACGAGCACGGAGCGGGACAATTCCGTGGGGCGTGATGGGTTGGACGGCGCGTGCCGGGTAGCACTACAAGAGGCAAGGAGCAGGCTGAGGCCTGATGCCATGAGCCGTTGGGTACCCGTAGTGGTGTGCATGAAGATAGTTTGTTGTGGTTGGGTCTGGCGGGGCGTGTGTTTGATTGTTGGTTTTTGTCATTTCTTTTTGAGTCTGAGTAGTCCTGGTAGATTGGCTTGCTCTTTCTTTAGTGCGCTAGAGGAAGAACACGTTGTTCGGATCCTCCCGGCCGCGCCAGAGCCGGACCCGCGTCAGCCCCGCCTCGCGGCGGGCCTGGGCGTGGGAGTCGAAGATGCGCTTCCAGGTGGCGAAATCCCGCCCCCGGTTCCGACAGAGCATGGAGAGCATGGGCCTCATTCACCCCATGCCGGTGGTGATGGCAATCCCTGGTGTTGCCCACCCGGCTAGGGCTCACAGCCGGGAGCATGGGCCCGGGCACCCTCACCCCAGCCCTCTCCCGGAGGGAGAGGGGGCATTTTACAGCTTGCCCCCAGGTAGCTTCCGGTAGACCCCCACCACCTGGCCCAGGATCATCGTCGAGCGGAAGTCCGCCTTGTTCACGTAGATGGGCTCCATCGCCGCGTTCGCCGGCTGGAAGCGGATCCGATCCGCCTCCGGGTAGTAGCGCTTCACCGTCGCCTCGTCCTCGATCAGCGCCACCACGATCTCCCCGGGCTGCGCCTGCGGCGTCTTCTTCACGAAGAGGTAGTCCCCATCGAAGATGCCGTCCTCGATCATCGAGCTGCCCTTCACCCTCAGGGCGAATACCTCACGCCCGTTCCCTCCCAGCAGGAAGCTGTCGATCCGGACCGAGTCCTCCACGTTCTCCTGCGCCAGGAGCGGCGCTCCCGCCGCCACCTTCCCCAGGAGCGGGACCTCGATCATCCCCGACTCCTTCTTCGCCCCCAGCCCCAGCAGCAGCCGCGCCCGCTTCGTCGGCACCAGCGACCGGCTCTGCTGCTCTCCCCGGTTCAGGTAGCCCTTCCGCTCCAGCGCCTTCAGGTGATCGTTCACCCCGTTGGTCGAGCGGATGTCCATCTCCTCGCCAATCTCCCGGATCGTCGGCGGGAAGCCCCGCGTCTCCGTCTCCTTGACGATGAAGGCCAGGATCTCCCGCTGGCGTTCGGTCAGCTCTTCCATGCCTCGCTCCCTCGTCTGGTGGGCCACCCACCACCGAAACAGGCTTTCAGTCCCCCATGCTCCCTGAACAGACGTATAGAGTCAATTCGTTCATGGCATGAATCCCGCACAATCCGTGTGGGTGATCCTCCTCTCGACAGTCGCCTGGGGCTCCAGGCGCTTCTCGGCGTAGAATTCCGGGGCCTTGTCCGAGCCTCGACACACCCTCCTGATGGTCGATGACGAGCCCGACGTCCTCGATCTGCTCCTGCGCGTGTTCCAGCGGCGCTACCACGTCCTCACTGCCAGTAGCGGCAGGGAGGCGCTCGAGCTGCTGCGCCTGCACCCCGTGGACGTGCTCATCACGGATCAGCGGATGTCGGAGATGACGGGAATTGAGCTGGTCGCCGCGGCCCGGGCCGAGGGCCTCGATGTCACCGCCCTCCTGCTCACCGGGTACACGGAGCCGGAGGACATCATCGCC
>QKJM01000454.1 GCA_003249315.1 Archangium sp. | reverse complement strand
ATCGCCGGCGCCAGCAGCACCGGCCCCCTGAACGCCAGCAGCGACGTCGTCACCGCGTCTCCCCCCATCCCCGCCCTCATCCGCGCCAGCAGATCCGCCGTCGCCGGCGCCACCACGTACAGCTCCGCCCAGCGCGCCAGATCCAGGTGCCCGAAGTTCCCCTCCTGCGCCGGATCGAAATAGTCCGTCAGCACCGGGTGCCCGCTCAGCGCCTGGAAGGTCAGCGGCGTGACGAACTGCCGCGCCGCCTCCGTCATCGCCACCCGCACCTGTGCGCCCGAGCGGCCCAGCTCGCGTACCAGCTCGCAGGCCTTGTAGGCCGCGATGCCCCCGCCTACGCCCACCACCACCTTGCGGCCCTGCAGTGCCGAAGCATCCATGTCGGCTTCCTTACGCGCGTGGACCCGGGCTCGCAACCGATCAGGGCTCGAGGGACACCTCTCGTGATGAGGGCATGTCCACCCTCCGCACCGTCGGCTCTTCCTCCGAGTCCATGTGGAAGTGTCCCCATACGAGGGTGTAGCGCCCCGGAGGCAGCCCCTGCAGTTCCACCCGCCCGCTGTGCGGCTGGTAGAGGAATTGCCCGTAGTCCGCCCTCAACAGCTCCCTCGGCGGGTTGCCCACCGGCCCCACGTCCCCCGCCACCAACCAGAGGGCCCGGCCCCGCTCCGGCACGAGCCGCACCGTCAGGGAGCTCGTCCCCGGCGCCGGCCCGAAATCCAGCCGCATCTGCTCGCCCCTCACCTGCACCAGCAGCGCCGGCTCGCTGGAAAACTCCCGCGCCATCCCCAGCCCGAAGCGGTAATGCCCTGGCGCCACGTCCACGCTGTAGCGCCCGTCCGGCCCGGTGACGATGTTCAGCGCATCACCCCGATCCGCGTGTACCCCCTCCACCTGAAAGCCCGGCGCCGGAGTCCCGTCCCGCTGGTACACCGTCCCGTACAGCCGTGTGGCCGGCTTCAGCACCAGCTCCACGCTCCGCGAGTCCTCGCGCGAGGCCTGAACCGATCCGCTCAGCCTCCCCTTGCTCGCCGAGAGGGTGAACTTCGACACGAAGGGGGGACTCGGCAGCGAGAAGTGCCCGTCCGGCCCCGTCAGCACCGAGTCGTCGCACACATTGCACGAGACCACCGCGTCTCCCACCAGCCCGCCGCCCTCGGCCCGCACCACTCCCGTCACCACCGGCGCCCGCTTCAGCACCAGATCTCCCAGATCCGGCGACACCGGCCTGTCCACCATCAGCGGCTCGAAGCCCGACGCCTCCACCGAGACGATGACGCGCTCCCCCGCCGTGGGCAGCGGCAGCTCGAAGCGCCCGTCGGGGCTCGACACGTCGTGCTCGTCCAGCCTGAAACGACGCACCGGCTCGCCGTCCTCGGCCACTACCCGGCCACGGAAGAGCCGCCGGGCCTCCATCACCACCCGCACCGGCTCGCCGCCCGCCGTCCCCTGGGCGCGCTCGCGCTGATCATACCCCGCGTGGCGCACCTCCACGTGGTAGCCGCGCCCAGGCCTGAGGGCACGTACCTCGAAGTGCCCGCTCGCGTCCGTCGACACCGGCTCGGCCATGCGCGGCAGCACCGACACCGAGGCGCCCGACACCGGCGCGCCCTCCGTGTCCACCACCTCGCCGCGAAGCACCGCCCCCGGCGAGAGCGCCACCGTCACCCGCTCCGTCAGTCCGTCCGCCACCTCCACCTTCTGCCGGGTAGAGGGCTGGTAGTCCGGGTGGGTCGCCACCATCCAGTACGCACCTGGCGGCAGCCCTCGCATGGGCACCACGCCGTCCGGCCCGGAGGAGCTGTCGCTGCGGAAGACGCCCTCGCGCTCCTCCCACAGCATCACGTCCGCGCCCTCCACCCGGCGCTCCTCCGCCAGCACCGTCACCTCCAGCGCCGCCTTGGGCTCCAGCTCCAGCCGCACCCCCTCCGCCGGCGCCGTCACCTTCGTCAGCCCGCCTCCCCACTCCGAGTGGTGCGCGTGCAGCTCGTACAGCCCCGGGGTGGGCACCTCCACCGAGAATTGGCCCTCCCCGTCCGCCTGCACCGTGTCTCCCGTGGGCTGCACCAGCACCGACACGTCGGGCGCCGGCCGGCCATATACGTCCAGCACCTGCCCCGCGAGGAGCGTGGCGCGCCCCATCTCCAGCTCCAGCGTCGTCTCCCCCGGCTTCACCCTCGCCGGGAGCCGCGCGGACCGGAAGCCTCGGGCACTTCCCTCCAGGTCGTAGCTCCCCGCGGCCAGCGGGCCGAACTGCACCAGCGCGCCGGTGGGCGGCTTCTGCGATTCGATCACCTGCCCCCGGGCGGTGCGCAGCACCAGCTCCGGGGTGGGCACCGGCTGCCCGGCCTCGTCCACCACGGTGACGAGCAGCATCCCGGCCTCCTCCAGCTCGAGCGTCACCCGCGTGAGAAGCTCACCCACCTGGACGGTACGCGGCGCGGCCCCCAGCCGCCCGGCCTCGGCCGTCACCACCACCTCGTCCGGGTACAGCCCCTCGAAGCGCGCCAGCCCACCCCGCGCGAGCACCTCGCGAGAGAGGTGGTCCGCCTTCAGCCGCACCGAGGCCTCCACGGGCGCCCCCTGGTACGTGACGCGCACCTCCAGCGTCCGCGAGGGCTCCAGCCGCAGCCGCACCCTCTGCGGGCCGGCCTCCACCCGAGGCTCCACCGTGGGGAGGAAGCCGTCCGCGATGGCCAGCACGTAGAAGGGCCCCTCGCCCAGCCCCGACAGGGAGAAGGTGCCGTCCGACCTCGCGACCGCCTCGTGCGGCAGGGGCACCTTACGAGACACCGCGTGGACGCGCGCCCCCGGCACCGGCCGGCCCGCCTCGTCCATCACCGCCCCCTCGATGCTCCGCAGCGCGGGCAGGTACAGCTCCACCGGCTCGCCCGGCGCGGCCCTCTCGCGCATCGCCTCGCCCAGGCCCACCGCCCTCGCCCACACGGAGAAGGACACCCCGGCCAGGTGCTCGAAGCGGAAGCGCCCCTCCCCGTCCGTGCGCGCCGTGGCCCTCGGCTGGAGGAAGCCGCGCGCCTGCTCGAAGAAGGCCAGCGCGTGCAGCCCGCTCTCCCTCGCCGGACAGGCCAGCAGCGCCTGACCACACTCGTCACAGCGCACCGAGGAGAGCGTCCGCTGCGCGCTCGCCGCCAGGAAGACGTCCGCTCCCGCCACCGGCCGTCCGGAGCCGTCCAGCACCCGCCCGGTGAGGGTGAACCCCTCCGTCGAGCCGGAGGACACCTCCACCGGCTCGAAGTCAGGCAGCGGGCGGGCCACGCGTGCCTCCACCTCCGAGGCCGGGCCCGAGCGAACCTCCTCGCTCCGAGGCCACAGCACCGCCACCATCGCGACGACCAGGGCGGCTGCCGCCCCTATGACGAACCATTTCCTCATGCGGATTCGCCGGACGTTAACCCCCCGGCCGGCCCGCCAACCACCATTCCTCGCGCTTCATTCCAGCCCCGTCGTCCTCGCGACGTTCCCGACGGGGCCCGGTGCCTACTCCTCCGAGAAGGGCTGGATGGCCTGCGCCACCGCCAGCTCCTGCCTCGCCTCGCTCAGCTCCGAGTTGGTGGCCCGCAGCCGATCCGACAGCACCTGCACGAAGCTCCACAGCATCTTCACCGCGAGGATGGACTCGCGCTTCATCAGCCCCATCAGGTCCGCGCGGGAGATGACCATGGTGCGCGTGGGCTCCACCGCACGCACGGTGGCCGAGCGGGGCGCGTTGTCGATGAGCCCCATCTCCCCGAAGTGCCCTCCAGGACGCAGCTCGGCGATCTCCACTCCGCTCTTCTCGATCACCACCCGGCCGCGGATGACCACGAAGAGCTCCTCGCCCGGCTGGCCCTCCACGACGATCTCCCTCCCCGCGGGGAAGGTGCGCGTGGTGGCGATGGACAGCACCGCCGTCTGCTCCTTGTAGGTGAGGTGCCGGAAGAGCGGGATCTTCCGCAGCGCTTCCATGCGCGACTGCGCCTCGGTGGTCTCCGCCTCCAGCGTGCCCTCGCCGGAGACCTTCACCACCACCGCGGTGATGTTGTCCTTCCCACCGCGCTCATTGGCCAGATCCACGAACCGCCGGGGCAGCTCCGTCGGGGAGACGCCCTGGACGAGCGGGAGGATCTCATCATCGTCCAGATAGCCATGGAGGCCGTCCGAGCACAGCAGGAAGAGGTCGCCCGGGAAGAGATCGACGATGAGGGTATCGACCTGGACGGACTCCTGGATGCCCACCGCACGGGTAATCACGTTGCGGTACTGCGAGGTGGCGGCCTGCTCCTTGGTGATGGTGCCGGCCTTGAGTTGGGCGGCCACCAGGGTGTGATCCTCGGTGAGCCGGTGACACTGGCCGTGACGCACCAGGTAGATGCGCGAGTCACCCACATGACCGATGACGCCCTTGTTGCCGTTGATGGCCAGGGACACGAAGGTGGTGCCCATGCCGCGCTTGGAGGAGTCCGCCAGCGCCATGCGGTAGATGTCCGCGCACGCGCGCTGGACGGCCACCTCCATGAGCGCCTGGGCGGCGTTGCGGCTCTCCTGGGTGGGGCTGGAGCTCAGCTCCTTGAGCAGGTGCTTGTTGGAGGCCATGTGCTGGCGGACCACCTCGGTGGCCCGGGCGCTGGCGACCTCGCCGGCTGCGTGCCCGCCCATTCCATCGGCCACGATGAAGAGGCCGAGGGGATCGTCCACGAGCATCGAATCTTCATTGTGCTGCCGCTTCCGGCCCACATCGGTCAGGCCGAACGCTTCTGTCGTCAATGGCACCGCGAACGCTCCAGTTCCCTGAGGATCAACCACACGTTACGAGTCCCGAGGAAGGGCTGACAAGGCTCACGGCCCCTGCCGCTTCGCCAGCATCTTCACGAAGCCCTCCGCCAGGAAGAAGACCACCTCCACCTGGCCGAAGCGCAGGCGGGTCCCGTCCGTCACAGGCACCGGGCGCTTG
>QKJM01000317.1 GCA_003249315.1 Archangium sp. | reverse complement strand
TGGGCTGGCCATTCAAGGTGGCCCCCTCCCCTCGCGCGGCGGAGAAGAGCTCGTTCCGAAGCGGCTCGTAGATGGCGCCGGCGAGCAGCCCGTCCGGCCCGTCCACCGCCACGCTGACGCAGAAGTGCGGCACCCGGTGGGAGTAGTTGGTGGTGCCATCCAGCGGATCCACGATCCACCGCAGGCCCGAGCCCTCGGAGACCCCGCTCTCCTCGGCCAGCACCGAGTGGCCGGGGTGACGCTCGCGGATGAAGGAGAGCAACGCCTCCTCGGCGGCGGTGTCCGCGTCGGTGACCAGGTCGATGCCGCCCTTGTACGAGATGGTACGCTCGCCCTGGAAGCGCTCCACGAGCACCCGACCGGCGATGCGAGCGGCCTCCTCGGCGGTGCGGCGCAGGGCGGCGGGCGTTTCCTCGGACATGGGTGGCGACTCCTTGCGGGGTGGACTACCTGGGCTCGGCGAGCAGCTCTTCGATCTCTGCCTGGTAGCGGGTGAGGAACTCCTCGGCGAAGCCCTCATGCACGTAGCGCACGCGGCCCTTGCGGTCCACCAGGATGGTGGTGGGCATGGAGCGCACGCGCAGCACGGCGTCGGCCACGGCGGCGTTGGTGTCGACGAGGATGGGCAACTCCACCTTCACCTCATCGAGGAAGGAAGGGATGGCGCGGGCGTCCTCGTCCACGTTGAGGGCGTACACCTTGAGGCCACGGTCGGCGTAGTGCTTCGCCAGGTCCTGGTACATGGGCAGCGCATCGCGGCAGGGCTCGCACCAGGTGGCCCATACGTCGAGCAGCACCACGTCGCCGCGATCACTGGAGATCGCATAGGGCTCGCCGCCGGGGTAGCGCTTGACGGTGAAGTCCAGCGGGAGCGGCTCCGAGGCCATGCCGGACGGGGTGGACGGAGGGCTGACGGGTCCGGTGAGGGGCGGCAGCTTCTGCGCACAGCCGGAGAGCGCGAGGGCGACGAGGAGAGAGGAAACGAGACGCATGACTACTCTTCTCCCATGCGGGTGCGAAGCGCGGCGAGCAGCTTGTCGATGAAGCCGCCGAAGGCGCCGTTGCTCATGACGAGGAGCACGTCCCCGGGCTGGGACTCGCGCGCCACCTGCTCGACGAGCGCGGGCACGTCGGAGGAGAACTCCGCGGCGATGCCCTGGGCCCGCAGCGCCTCCACCACGCGGGGAACGTCCAGCTCCTCGCCGGTGGGCACCTTGTCGTGACGCTCGGGCACCTTGAGGCTGGCCCGGGTGGCGCCGGTGAAGGCGTGGGTGTACTCCTCCTGGTGGATGTTGCGGCGGCTGGTGTTGGAGCGCGGCTCGAAGATGGCCCACAGCCGCCGCTCCGGGTAGCGCTGGTGGATGCCGGAGATCGTCTCTCGCACCGCGGTGGGGTGGTGCGCGAAGTCGTCCACCACCAGGATGCCGCCGATCTCCCCACGCACCTCCTGCCGACGCTTCACCCCGCCGAAGCTGGCGAGCCCCTTGGCGATCTCCTCGAAGGAGAGGCCCAGCCCACGCGCGGCGGCGATGACGCCGAGGGTGTTCTCCACGTTGTGCAGACCTGACATGGGGAGCACCACGGTGCCCAGCAGCTCGCCGTGCTCGAGCACCTCGAAGCGGGCGCCCTCGGGGCCGAACTGGAGGTTGCGAGGTGTGTAGTCGGCCTGGGCGCCCTCGCGAGCCACGTAGGTGACGACCTGGCCGGGGCAGGCCTGGGCGAGGCGCACGGCGTTGGGGTACGCGGCGCACACCGCGAGCCGGCCGTCAGTGGGGACGAGGCGGACGAACTTGTCGAAGGTGGCCTCGTAATGGGGCAGGTCGCGGAAGATGTCGGCGTGGTCGAACTCGACGCTGGTGAGGATGGCGGTGCGAGGCCGGTAGTGGAGGAACTTGGAGCCCTTGTCGAAGTAGGCGGTGTCGTACTCATCGCCCTCGACGACGAAGTGGGGCCCCTTCCCCACGCGGTAGTTGCCCGAGTAGTTGCGAGTGACGCCGCCCACGAGGAAGGAGGGATCCTTCCCGGCCTCGACGAGCACATGGGCCATGAGGGAGGAAGTGGTGGTCTTCCCGTGGGTGCCGGCCACGACGATGGAGTGAGAGCGCTCGAGGAAGAGCGAGCCGAGGGCGGCGGGGAAGCTCATCTGAGGGAGGCGGCGCTCGCGGACGGCGGTGGCCTCGGGGTTCACCCGGCGGATGACGTTGCCGATGATGACGAGGTCCGGCCGGGCCTCGTCGAGGTTCTCCGGGCGGTAGGGGGTGAGGACGGGGATGCCCCAATGGCGGAGCATGTCGCTCATGGGGGGGTAGACGTTCTCGTCGCTACCGGTGACGTCATAGCCGGCGGCCTTGAGCATGCCGGCGAAGGAGCCCATGCCGGTGCCGCCCACGCCGACGAGGTGGATGCGGCGCACGGCGCCGGGGGAGAGGGACTCGAGGACGTTGCCGTTGTCGTCAGCCATGGCTCTGGGGGGTGAGGTTGTCGAGGCCGAGAGCTTCCACGGTGAGATCATGGAAGATGGGACGGAATTCGCGGATGCGCAGCTCCTGGCGACCGTGGGCCACGCGGTTGGTGACGAGGGCCACCACGAGGGAGCGGCGCAGATCCACCCAGAGGCTGGTGCCGGTGAAGCCGAGGTGCCCCACGGCGCCAGGGGGGGCGTCGCCGATGTAGTGGCCTGCGCTGGAGAGTTCCTTGGAGGGCGAGTCGAAGCCCATGGAGCGAGTGCTGCCGGCGAGGAGCGGATCGGAGGCGAGGGCTCGGTGCCAGAGGGGGCCGGGAGCGAAGGAAGGAGCGCCAGCGCAGCCGTTGAGGATGGCCTGGCCGAAGCGGGCCACGTCCACGGCGGTGCCGAAGAGGCCGGAGTGGCCTGCGACGCCATCCATGACCCAGGCGTTGTCGTCATCCACCTCGCCGGGGACGGAGGAACGGGAAGGGAGCTCGCCCCATAGGCCCTCCTGACCGGGCGCGGGCTCGCGAGGGCGGGTGACGCCAGTGGGAGCGACGAGGCCGTCGGAGGGGAAGGAGGAGAGACGGTGGAAGCGAGCGGAGAGGCCGAGGGGCTCGGCGATGTAGCGGGAGAAGAGGACGTCGAGGGGAGCACCCGCGGCGCGGGAGAGGATTTCGCCGAGGAGGATGAAGCCCACGTCGCTGTAGGCGGTGCGGGTGCGGAGCTCGGCGAAGAGGGGTGTGCGCGCGGCGGCCTGGATGACCTCGTCCCGGACGGCGAGGCGGGTGGAAGGCGGGCAGTCCGGCTCGAGCAGCTCGGGGTGGGAGGAGAGGGCCTGGGAGAAGAAGGGGGAGAAGGAGGGGAGCCCGGAGCGGTGGTAGAGCAGGTCCGCGACGGTGGCGCCGGCATCACCCACGGGGGAGCCGGGGAAGAAGCGGGCGACGGAGGTTTCCGGGCCGACCTTCCCCTCGGTCCAGGAGTGGAGGAAGAGGGCGGAGGTGCAGAGGACCTTGGTGAGCGAGGAGAGATCGAACCGGGTATCGCCGGTGGCGTTGCCGGCGACGCCGCCGAAGACCTGGACGCCGCGGTGGAGGACGACGGCCTGGGCGGCGGGGAAGACGCCATTCTCGACGGCACCTTCGAGGACGGCCTGGAGGTGGGCGATGGGGTGGGTGCTCATGGTGCTTGGACGGCGCCCTCGAGGAAGGTGAGGCGGGCGGAGCTGGCGTCGAGCCGCACGTGGGTGCCGAGGGCGACGGGGAAGTTGGGGGTGGAGTGGCCGATGGGGAAGCCAGCGGCACAAGGGAGGCCGGTCTCCTGGGCGAGCTCGCGAAGGATGTCGGCGCTGCCGTAGTCGGCGCCCTTCTCCTCGCAGTGGGTGAAGTCGCCGAGGACGATGCCGCGCACACGGGAGAAGACGCCGGCGAGCTTCAGGTGGGTCCACATGCGATCGAGCCGATAGGGGCGCTCGCCAACATCCTCGAGGAGGAGGACGGCACCATCGAGTGAGGGCATGTAGGGGGTGCCGAGCAGGCAGGCGAAAACGGCGAGGTTGCCACCGAGGAGAGGCCCCTCGGCGAGGCCGGGGACGTAGGTGTGCTTGCCGAGGAGAGGAGGAGGAGGCTCTGGGGACTCGAGGAGGCGGAAGAAGGCGTCCTGGACTTCAGGGGGCTGGACGGAGAGGTGGGTGAGGACGGGGCCGTGGATGGAGACGCGGCGATGGGCCTGGAGGGCGAGGTGGAGGGCGGTGACGTCGGAGAAGCCGACGAGAGCGGAGGGGGCGGCGTCGGCGAGGGGAAGCGAGGGAAGGAGGCGCATGCAGCCATAGCCGCCGCGGGCGCAGAAGATGGCGCGAGCCTCACGGTGGGTGAGGGCGTGGGCGAGCTCTTCGGAGCGACGGGAGTCGGAGCCGGCGAGGTAGCGCCGGGAGTCGAAGAGGTCGGAGCGGAAGGAGGGTGCGTACCGCTGGGAGACGAGGGAGAGGCCGACGTCGAAGCTGGGGCGGTCGAAGGGACCGGCGGGGGCGACGACGAGGACGGGGTCCTGGGAGCGGAGAGGGAGAGGCTTGAGCCAGCGCACGGGGCCTACATAGCACTGGGAGGAAGAGAGTCCTGGAGGAACTAAACCGAGCTGTTGACTGAGCCCCCCTCCTCCCCCTCTCCCTCCGGGAGAGGGCCGGGGTGAGGGTGCCAGCCCCCCAGGTTGAACCTGTGTAAGCCCCCTCTCCCTCTGGGAGAGGGCTGGGGTGAGGGATTACCGCCCTACCCGTTCACCCGCCAACCCGCTGGAGCACGGCGGCAAAGAACCCATCCGTCCCCTGAACATGAGGAGCGCAGAAGAAAAACCCCTCCCGGACACACGAAGGGTCCAACCACGAGGCCCCCGGAGCCACGAGCCGGAACTCAGGAGCCTCCCGAAGAAACGCCCGAACCACCTCCTCGTTCTCGGAGCGATTCAAGGTGCAGGTAGCGTAGACGAGGCGCCCGCCAGGGCGCACGAGGCG
>QKJM01000294.1 GCA_003249315.1 Archangium sp. | reverse complement strand
CCGGACTCCTCCGCCCCGCCCCTCTTCTCCTTGCGCGGCCTCAGGTAGATGAACTCGTCGCACGCCTTCACCAGCAGCTGACTCGTCGCCTCCTTCACCCCCAGCCCAATCACCGTCCGGCCGTTCTCGCGCAGCTTGTACACCAGGGGGCAGAAGTCGCTGTCCCCCGAGGCGATCGCGAACGTGTCGATGTGCTCCCTCGCGTAGCAGAGCTCCAGCGCGTCGATGACGAGCCGCATGTCCGCCCCGTTCTTCCCCGCTCGCGTCGAGGGCGGCACGTCGATCAGCTCCACCCCGTACTCGTGCAGGTTCCCCTTCGCCTCCCGGAAGCGCGTCCAGTCACAGTACGCCCTCCGGAACACCACCTTCCCCCTCTCCAACAGTCGGTCCATCGCCGGCTGCAGATCGAAGCTCCCCCCCGAGAACCCCGTGTTCGTCACCAGGTTCTCGAAGTCGAGGAACATCGCGATGCGGTGCTCGTTGTTCTGATTCAAAAGCGTTCTCTCTTCCGCGGTTCTTGCCGCTCATCCTACGTCCAACCCTCTTCCTCGCCCCCAACTTCCTGCTGCTCTCCCCCTCGAAAGGCTCGGGGTCCGCTCGGGGTCCGCTCGTGGTCCGCTCGGGTCCTCGGCACCCTCACCCCGTCCCTCTCCCAGCGGGAGAGGGGTTCTCTTCGCTCGCGGCCCTCCCGGTTCTTCGGCTCCTCCGCACGGTCACTTTCCTCTTCCTCCTGGATATCCAATTTTTTCTGTAAATCTACGATTATGCTATAATGGGAATCCCCGCACCGAGGCGACCCCATCGCGAGGAAGACCCCATGTATGGATTGAAGAGAGTGAGTTGGTTTCTCCGGCGACTGACGGTGCTGGGCCTTCTGGGCACCAGCCCCGCCCTGGCCGGAACTCCTTTCACCGAGGGTATGGTCTCCATCACGCTCGATGATGGTTGGGCCACGCAGTACAAGAACGCGCGTCCGGCGCTCAACCAGCGCGGCCTCCGCGCCACGTACTACATCCCCAGCGACCCCATCCGGTACAACTGGAACTACTACATGACGGCGCTGGAGGTGCAGTCGCTCGTCAACGAGGGCAACGAGGTGGGCAGCCACACCGTGAACCACCCGGACCTCACCACCCTGAGCCCTTTCGAGGTGGACGCCCAGTTGCGCGACTCGCAGGCCTGGCTCCAGTCCCAATTCGGCCTCGGCTCGGTGGCCTCCTTCGCCTCGCCCTACGGCAAGTACACCGACAGCGTCCTCTCCAACACGCAGCAGTACTACGGCAGCCACCGCACCGTGGAGGGCGGTCACAACTTCCGCGACAGCAACGTCCTCAAGCTCCGCGCCCATGACGTGACGAGCAACGTCACCGTGGACACCGTCCGCGGGTGGATCGACGCCGCCGTCCAGGACCAGACCTGGCTCATCCTCGTGTTCCACGACTTCGTGAACGGTACGCCCCTCAAGGCGGACCAGCTCTCCATCAACGACTTCAAGGCCATCCTGGACCACGTCAAGGCGAGCGGCGTGCGCACCGTCTCCGTCTCCGAGGGCGTGGCCCTGATGGATGGCGTCACCACCGACCCCTCCGGGTATGCCGTCGTCCATGAGGACGGACTCGGCTCGGGCTTCCAGGACTGGGGCTGGGCGACGCGAAACCTGACGGCTCACGACTTCGTCCAGTCAGGCCTCTCCTCCATCTCCTTCGAGCCCGACTCCTGGAGCGGCCTCTTCTTCCACCGCGATATCGCGCTCGATGCCAGCCTCCATCAATCCCTCGAGCTGTGGGTGCATGGGGGCTCCAGCGGCGGGCAGCTCATCAACCTGAAGTTCCAGGACGGCTCCACGCTCATCGGCTCCGTGCGGTTGGACCAGGTGCTCGGCCACCCCATCCAGGCCGGCATCTGGCAACGCGTCTCCGTCCCGCTCAGCTCCGTGAACCTCTCCACCGGCACCATCCGGGACATCTACATCCAGGATGCCTCGGGCGGGAACCAGGGCACCCTCTACATCGACGACATCCGGCTCATCCGCCGCTGAGACGCCCCTCTCGGGTCGGCCCCGCGTCAATCCCCTCTCCCTCTGGGAGAGGGTCAGGGTGAGGGATTTCTCCCCCGTGTGCATGGGCCTGGCCCTGGCCCCAGCGTCACAGGAGTTCACCGCAATCCCTCACCCCCCGCCCTCTCCCAGAGGGAGAGGGGGCATGCGCAACCCTCTTCCTTCTACCTATGTCCTCGTGAGGAAGAGCGTCAGAAGCAAGAGCAGCGCCAGCACCCCCGCCGCCACCAGCACCACCTTCGCCCAGGACACCGGCGCCTTCCCCAACACCACGCTCGCGTCCTGCCCATGCACCACCACCCGGTACAGCTCGTCCCGGTACCGGTACGCCAGCACGTACGCCGGCAGCGCGTAGCGCGTCGTGTCCAGCTTCGACAGCGCCACCGCCACATGCACGTTCCGGTGGCTCGTCCCCGGAATGCACGCGCGCTCCACCTCCCGCCGCGCCACCACCTCCACCGACTCCAGTATCTGCCTCCTCGCCCCCGAGCGCGTCACGTCGAAGCGCTCCACCCGCGCCCCCTCCGGCCCCCTCGGCGCCTCCTCCCCGCTCTCCAGCCGATAGGGCCCCGCCAGCCGCTCGCACTCCCCCTTCGTCAGCCCTCTCGAGGCCGATACCCTTATCTCCCGGAGCATCAGGTCCACCTGCCCCGCGTGCGGCGCCCACGCCGAGCGCCGACTCCCCGCATTCGAGTCCGCCGCCCAGCTCACCCTCGCCCCCGCGCTGAAGACCCACGCCGGCCACCACATCGGACTCGCCTCGTGCAACACCGCTTCGCTCGCCAGGCTCCCCGGCCGGAAGAAGTGCTCCTCCTTCAGGAAGCGCCTCAGCGCGCCCCTCGCCTCCTCCGGCGACACCGTGAAGGGCAGGAACGCCTCCGCCTGCTCCACCGGATCCTCCGCCGTCTCCACGTGCATCACCGAGGCGCAGTACGCACACCTCGGCGCCCGCGCCTCCGCCGAGTACTCCAGCGAGGCCCCGCAGTTGTCGCACCGCACCACCCTCGCCTTCTCCCGCTCCGGCGGCAGCACCGCCTTCACGTCCTCCACCGCCAACCCGCAGATGGGACAGCGCAGGTCCCCCACCTCCAGCTCGCTCCCGCACCGCCCACAGCTCGCCACTGCCTCGCTCGTCATCCCCGACCTCCCAGCAGCCACCACAGCCCCAACGCCACCCCGAGCACCAACACCACCGTCAGCAACACCTTCACCCAGGACACCGGCACCCGCCCGTACACCTCCCCCGACTGCCCGTTCACCAACACCCGCAGCGGCGGCTTCTCCGGCGCATAGCGCACCGCCAGCACCCACATCGGCACCAGACACAGCTCCAACGACTCCTCCTCCAGCCGCGTCTCGTGCCTCAAGTCCCGGTGCGAGTCCCCCGGCATGAAGCCCCCCAGCCTCCGTCCCACCCGCTCCAATGCCTCCTTGCGCGCCAGCTCCAGGCACTCCCCTCGCGTCAGCGACGGCTCCTCCGCCACCCACCCCGCCACCAGCGCCGGCGTGTACCGCGCCAACACCCTCAGGTCGAAGGGCTCCACCTTCTCCAGCTCCACGTTGGCGAGCCCCCTCGAGGCCGTCACCAGCACGTCCGGCACGTACTCCTCGTGCTCTCCCCGCAGCGAGCGCCACTCCGTGCGCACCACCGTCCGGGTCTTCGTCACCACCTTGCCGTTCTCCGTCGTGGTGTAGGTCTCCGTCTCCGTGTAGTTCTCCCCGACGGAGGCGGAGTAGCTCGAGGCCGCTCGCGCGCTGTAGAGCCACGCCGGGGCGTACACCCCGCGGACCTCCCGCAACAGCGCCCGCGCGAGCCCCCCGTGGCTCCACGGGTTGCGGGTGCGCAGCCAGTGCCTCACCCTCCCCTCCGCCGACTCCCGCGTCAGGGCAAAGCCCAACGCGAAGGTGGGCAGCGGCCTGTCCAGGCTCGGAGCCCTCTCCACCACCGAGGGCGCCGCGCAGTAGGGGCACACGGTCGTCTTCAGCTCCGGTGCCACCACCAGCTCGGCTCCACATGACTGGCAACGCAGGTTCACTCCAGGCTCCTCCCTCCCTCCATTCCAACCCGCCACGCGCCTGGACGGAATCTTTCGCGCACACTCGCCGAGATTCCCCGACACACACTCTCCGTCTCACCTCCCCGCCCGTCTACCTGCCAGGTAGTCAAGCGGCCTCACCTGTCCAACCCACCGGGTCTGGATGCACCCCTTGGAGGAAGGATGACCCGGCCCGCGGCGCGTACCTCTCTCTAGGAAGACAGGTGGCCCCGGAATTGCTGCACTCTCGGACAGGGCCTGCCTACGCGATGCATACCTTCTCCTCCATCACCTTCGATGAATCGCTCTGGCCCTTGCTGCGAGTGAAGTACACGGGGGTGCCGACGCTCCAGCAGATGCAGGCGTACCACGAGACATTGACGGCCCACCTGGAGCGAGGGGAGCGCTTCGTCCTCCTCCTGGACTTGAGCGGAATGACCGACGCGGGCACGTCCGAGCATCGCCTCCTGCAGGTGGCGTGGCTGAAGCAAGAGGAGGAAAGGCTGCGCGAGCTGCTGCTGGGGTTTTCCTTCGTCATCACCCTGCCCGCGGTGCGGCTGGCGGTGAGCGTCATCTTCTTCCTCAAGCCCTCGCCCGTGCCCTACCTCATCGCGAACCACATCACCGACGCCGCGGCGTGGGCGGCCTCGCGGCTGGAGGAGAAGGGCCTCCGCACCGAAGCCGTGCGCGTCCGGGACTCATTCCAGCTTCCCCCGACGGGCAACACACCCGGCCAGTCCTGAGCCCCCGGGGAGAGCGTCCGAAACAAGACCCTCTCCGGGAGGCGTCCCCGGGCGGCCCCACCGTCGCGCCGCGCGCAAACCCTGCACCCCCCTGCGCAAGAAATGACATCGGCCGGCACGCCCTCGTCATG
>QKJM01000087.1 GCA_003249315.1 Archangium sp. | reverse complement strand
GCCGCGGCGCCGGGTCGGCGGGTGGTGATCGCCGAGGACGAGCGCAATGACACGCGCCTCCTCCGCTCGCCCGAGGAAGGAGGCTACGGACTGGACGGGTTGTGGGCGGATGACTTCCACCACCAGATGCGCCGGGCCTTCGCCGGGGACAGCGAGGGCTACTACCGGGACTACACCGGCACCGTCGAGGACCTCGCCCGCACGCTGCGACAGGGCTGGTTCTACGAGGGGCAGCACTCGGTGGTTCACGGCCATGCGCGTGGCACACCCGCGGACGACGTGGCGCCGTGGCGTCTCGTGCATTGCATCCAGAACCATGACCAGGTGGGCAATCGCGCGCTCGGCGAGCGGCTGGGCGAGGACGTGTCCGCGGCGGCCTTCCGTGCCATGAGCGCGTTGCTGCTGCTCTCGCCCTATACGCCGCTGCTCTTCATGGGGCAGGAGTGGAACGCGCGCACGCCCTTCCTCTACTTCACCGACCACCACGCGGAGTTGGGGCGGCTGGTCTCGGAGGGGCGGCGAAAGGAGTTCGCCGGCTTCACCCGCTTCTCCGGCAGCGAGGTGCCGGATCCGCAGGCACCGGAGACCTTCGAGCGCTCCAAGCTGGACTGGGATGAGTCGGAGCGAGAGGAGCACGCGCGGGTGCGCGCCCTCTACCGCGAGCTGCTGCACCTTCGTGCCACCGACCCCTGCCTCACCGAGCGCCGCCGGGGCCACTACGACGCGCGGCCCGTGGGTGAGCACGCGCTGTTGCTCGAGCGGTGCGGACCGTCCGGCGAGGCGCTCCACCTCTTCGTCAACGTGCGGGGCACGCTGGAACACCCGCTGCCCGAGGGGGCCGAGCTGGTGCTGTGGAGCGAGGCGCCTCGCTTCGGAGGCTCCGTGTCAGAGCCGCCGCTGCGGGACAAGGTGTTGCGGCTCGACGGACCCTCCGCCGCGTTGGTGCGCCTGACGAACCGAGCCACCGGCTAGCGCTGCTCGCGGTGGCCGGAGGAAGATGCCTGCCCTCCGGCCAGCCGTCTCCGTGCGCCCCTTTCCGCGCCGGTGCGCTCGGAAATCAATTTCCAGAGGTGGTGTTGGGAGGCCGACAAATCAGTCGTCTATTTTCTCCAACAAGGAAGACACCACTTGACTCGAAACATTTCCCGTCGAGGGCGGCTGCGCTCTGCCCTCGGGCTGGTTTCTCTTGTCGGTTTCACCGCCACCCAGGCGCTGGCGGCCGACAACATCGTCTCCGTCACCGCCAGCGGGGACGACGGCAACAAGCCGGCCAACGCCATCGACGGCAGCCTCTCCACGCGCTGGTCCTCGCTCGGCCGCGGCGAGTGGATTCAGGGAGACCTTGGCGCGATGAAGGCCGTCGAGGCGATGGACGTCGCCTGGTTCCGTGGCGACGAGCGCGCCAACCGCTTCGCCCTCGCCGTCTCGACGGATGGCGACACCTTCACGCCGGTGTTCACCGGCACCTCGTCCGGGCGGACGACTTCGCACGAGCGCTACACCTTCCCGGCGCAGAACGCCCGCTACGTGCGGGTGACGGTCGATGGCAACACGAGGAACGACTGGGCGAGCATCACCGAGCTGGACGCGGTGGTCGCCTCCTCCACCGAGCCCACGCCGGATCCGACGCCTGACCCGGATCCGACGCCTGACCCGACGCCCGACCCGACGCCCGATCCGGGGGATGGCAAGGACGCCTTCGGCGTCACCATGCTCTACCCGACCAAGGCGGGCGGTGAGACGTGGTCCCTCAAGGACGACGCGACGAGCGACAAGCGCTTCGACCCGAAGGGCACGATTACTCGCAACTCGGATGGCTCCTGGAAGATGAAGAGCACCAAGGTGCGCATGAGCGTGTTCACCAGCACCGGCTACGACACCAACAAGATTCCCACCTACGATCGGGACGTGCTGGCTGGCCGTGGCTACATGCAGGCCCCCAACGACTGGAAGAACGTGGAGATGACGGGCTTCGTGAAGGTGAACTCCGCCAGCGACTGGAGCGACAACTTCGCCTGGTACGCGCGCGGTGGCCGCCACAACGACGCGCTGGCCTGCGAGGGCTCCTCGTACAAGGGTAGCCTCCACTATGACGGTCGCGTCCGCTGGCAGAAGGAGTCCTGGCACGTGAGCTACGACCAGACCTCCTACAAGCCGGGCACCGCCTCTCTCAAGGGCCGCTGGGTGGGCTTCAAGTCCGTGATGCGCAACACCACCGCCAACGGCAAGCCCGCCGTCAAGCTCGAGCTGTGGCTCAACGAGAACGCCGACAAGGTGACGTGGAAGAAGGTCTACGACGTCACCGACTCCGGCCAGATCGGCGGGGACGCCGGCAAGTGCGGTGGCGGTGACAACGCCATGCCGATGATCTGGGGCGGCCCCATCGCCACCTTCCGCTGGGACAGCGCCACCGACGTGGATTTCAAGTGGCTGAGCGTGCGTGAGATTGCCGAGTAGCGGGCATTCCAGGGACTCCGTGTGAAAATCAAGACGCGGGGAGTATTTCTCCCCGCGTCTTCCTGTCGCGCTCCGCCGGAAAACCCTACCTTTCGGGGGAGTAAAGAGACTACACTGGCGCGCCGGAGGTGGTGAGGGGGCTGCCCGTTGGGGATTCTCGATGTCCGCCGTGACGACTGTGAAGCAGGTGGCTGCGCCAGAGGTTGATGGAGACGCGCTGCTGGGCGCGCTGACAACGCTGGAGCAGGGGAGTCTGGACGGGTGCGTGGTGCTCCGGGCCGAGCGCAATGCCGCTGGAGTCATCGAGGATTTCTCCTTTCGCTTCGCCAACCCCACCGCCGAGAGGACCCTCGGACGTCAGAGCGGGCAGCTCATCGGGCAGCGGCTGATGGACGTGCTGCCCATGATCCACCGGGGAGGCCGTCTCCCGCAGTGCGTCCAGGTGGTGGAGACGGGGCAGCCGCTGGTGTGGGAGGGGCCTCACCGGGACGGCTGGTTCCGCATCCAGATGACGCGCTTCCAGGAAGGCGTGCTGGCGCGCTTCCAGGACATCACCCCCATCAAGCGCGCCGAGTGGGAGCGGGACGCGCTGCTGGTGCGCGAGCACTCGGGGCGGTTGGAGGCGGAGGCGCTGGCCCGGCAGCAGGCGGGCGAGCTGCTGGAGGTGAGGGAGCGGCTGGCCCGGTCGGAGCGGCTGGCGGTGGCGGGGCAGCTCGCGGCGGGGGTGGGGCACGAAATCAACAATCCGCTGGCCTTCGTGACGGGCAACCTGCACGTGGCGCTCGAGCAGCTTGGGGCGCTGATGCGGGAGCTGGGCCCCGGGTCCGAGCGGCTGCGGGAGACGATGCATGCGCTGGAGGATGCGCACCGAGGTGCCGAGCGCATTCGGAGCATCGTGAGGGACTTGCGGTCGCTGGCGCGGTCGGACGAGGCGCACAAGGGGCCGGTGGACGTACACGCGGCGCTGGACTTCAGCGTGACGCTGGCCATGCCGCACCTGCGACACCGGGCGCGGCTGGAGCGTCGCTACGGGCGGCTGCCGGCGGCGCGAGGCAACGAGGCGAAGCTGGGCCAGGTCTTCCTCAACCTGCTGCTCAACGCCGCTCAGGCCATCCCCGACGGAGAGGCCGAGCGCCACAGCATCACCCTGATGACGCGCTACGAGGCCGGGAAGGTGGTGGTGGAGGTGGCCGACACCGGGAAGGGGATGACGCCGGACGTGCTCGCGCGCATCTTCGAGCCCTTCTTCACCACCAAGCCGGTGGGAGAGGGGATGGGGCTGGGGCTGGCCATCTGTCTGGGAATCATCCGTGGAATGGGCGGGGAGCTGACGGCGGAGAGCGAGGTGGGGAGGGGGAGCACCTTCCGGGTGGAGCTGCCGGCGGACGAGGTGTCGTCGCGGGCGGGGCCGGCGTCGGTGGAGCCGGTGGTGGAGGCCGCGCAGCGCAAGCGGGTGCTGATCATCGATGACGAGCCGGGCATCGGCTCGGTGATGCGGCGCCTCCTCGGGCGGAAGCACGATGTGGTGGTGGTGCAGAGCGGTCGCGAGGCGCTGGAGCTGCTGGAGGAGGACGATGGCTTCGACGTGGTGTTCTGCGACCTGATGATGGGGGACGTGACGGGGATGGATCTGCACGCGAGGCTGGTGGAGCGGCGCCCCGAGGTTCTCTCGCGCTTCGTCTTCATGACGGGCGGCGGCTTCACCGAGCGGGCGCAGGAGTTCCTCCGGAAGGTGCCGCTGCCGCGCATCGACAAGCCCTTCTCGCCGGATGCCATTCGGGAGCTGGTGGCGCGGGCCCCCCGGCGCGACACCTGAGCTCGGGCTTCCGGTGGCGGGACGCGGGGCCCATCAGCGGCCCTGCTTGATGTCGAGGTGCGGAGGCGGCGGCGTGGGAGACGACGGGCGGCGAGGGGGCCGGGTGATGACCCGCTCCGGTGTGAGCTTCACCAGCACCTCGGGCTCATCCTCGGCTGAGACCTTGCGTGACACCGTCTCGTAGCCGGTGAGCTTCAAGGCCAGGGTCACCGGCAGCTCGTTCGGGGTGAACTCCAGGCGCAGCGGTGTCGGCCCTCGATTCTCTCCGTCCACCAGCACCTGGGCGCCCGTGGGCTCCGACGACACCCGCAGGGCCACGCGCTGCTCCGTGGCCGTGGTGGGCGCTGGGGGCGGCGGGGTTGGCTCAGGGGGAGGCAGGGGTTGCTCGGTGGGGACTCGTACCACCGGCTGCGTCTCCGCGGAGGCGGGCTGGGGCTGGCGAAGGAAGATGACGGCGGCGCCCGCGGCCACCAGCAGCCCGCCCACGGTGGCGACCATCGCCACCAGCGGGCGGCGGCGCCGTGGGGGGGGGCTCTCCGGGGCGAGCGTCCGGGTGTGCTTCGTGTGCGGGCTCTGCGAGGGAGCGGGCGCCTCCTCGGGAGGGGACTTCGGGGAAGCGGAGGAGCCCGGCCGCGAGCGTGAGTGTACGCTGCTGCGCGACGGGTTGGACTTCGCGTCCAGGTCCGCGTCCTCGGGGAGCT
>QKJM01000873.1 GCA_003249315.1 Archangium sp. | reverse complement strand
GGAGGGTCCACAATGGCTATTGAACAGCTCAGGACCCCGTTTGTTGCGCTCGGGCGCAGTTTCACCCGGTGTTTCCCGGGCAGTGGAACACATCAGTCGGCATGACCTGCGCCACACACGTACGCCAGTCACCTCGTCATGCGCGGCACGCCAGTCAAGGAGGTATAGGAGATGCTCGGCCACGCGACCATCGAGATGACGATGAAGTACGCCCACCTCGGCCCCAAGGCGAGGCAGCAGGCGGTACAGTTGCTGGACCAACCCGCTCCAGCGCCCGATGGGCACCTTGGAGACACCTGCTCCCCCGGAAAACAAAAAGCCCAGCAACCCCTGAGGATTGCTGGGCTCTTCAAGTGGAGGCGGCGGGAATCGAACCCGCGTCCGAAAGCCTTCCGTCCTTCGACCCTACGTGCGTAGTTCGCGTTTTGCTACGTCCCCCGGGCTCCCACGAACGGGATACCGAGAGCCGGTCCTGGAGAGTCTCACTGCCGAGAGCCCAGGCACCCTCGTCAGCCAGCCCGCATTCTGACGGTCCTACCCAACCCCACGGGCCGAGGGCTGGAGGACCGCGCACTAGAAGCTGTTTTTAGGCAGCCAGCGCGAGCTCAACGTTGTCGTTGGCTTTTGTAGCTTTGCCGGTGGATTTACGAGCTACCGAACAAGCTCGGCACGCGTCTCGAACTTCCATGCCCCCGTCGAAACCAGGTCGCCCCCGGTATGGTCCTCTACTTCATCGCTTCGTTACCCACATTAACCGCTGACGGGGCTCCGTCAATCCCCCTGACACCCTCCGGCGTCTTTCCCCCACTCGCCCCTCCCTCGACGCCCGCTCGGCCCCCCTCCTGCCGGGAATAGCCGCTAGGCTGCGCCGTTTTCCGGCCCCCACCTCGTGGGTGCTGCCACCAGAGGACTTCATGCGTCGTCGATTCTTCCCGCTCCTGCTCCTCCTGCTGAGCGCCGCCCTCCCGGCCACAGCCGCCCAGCCGGATGGCGCCTCCTCCCCCTTCTTCCCCTACCCCCTCAAGGTCGACCGCCTGCCCAACGGCCTCACGGTCGTCCGCGTGCCCTTCGACTCGCCCGGCCTCGTCTCCTTCCAGACCGTGGTCCGCGTCGGCTCGCGCAACGAGGTGGAGCCCGGCCGCACCGGCTTCGCCCACTTCTTCGAGCACATGATGTTCAAGGGCACCCCCCTCCACCCCGAGGGCCAGCGCGAGAAGATCCTCGGCACCTACGGCTTCGACGACAACGCCTTCACCACCGACGACATCACCCTCTACCACTCGTACGGCCCCACCGCCGGTCTGGAGAAGCTCGTCGAGATCGAGGCCGACCGCTTCCGCAACCTCCAGTACTCGGAGCCCTCCTTCCAGACCGAGGCCCTCGCCGTACTCGGCGAGTACCACAAGAACGCCGCCCGCCCTTACCTCAAGATGGAGGAGGAGCTCGCCCGCACCGTCTTCACCCAGCACACCTACGGGCACACCACCCTCGGCTACTACGACGACATCAAGGCCATGCCCCAGGCCTATGCGTACAGCCGCACCTTCTTCGAGCGCTGGTACACCCCCGACAACATCATCCTCGTCATCGTCGGCGACTTCGATGACGCCAAGCTCATGCAGGCCGTGCGCACCCACTACGGCCCCTGGGAGCGCAAGGTCGCCTCCGTCGAAATCCCCTCCGAGCCCCGCCAGCGCAAGCAGCGCACCGTCCACATCGACTGGCCCCACCCCACACAGCCCCGCCTCGTCCTCGCCTGGCGTACCCCCGCCGCTCGGCTCGACACCTCCGACGCCGCCGTCCAGTCCGTCCTCGTCGAGTACCTCGTCGGCCCCACCAGCCCCGTCTACAAGGAGCTGGTCCTCGAGAAGCAGGCCGCCCAGCGCGTGGGCAGCGACTACTCCCCCCACAGGGATCCTCACCTCTTCACCCTCTACGCCGAGCTCCAGGACGAGTCCAAGCGCCCCACCGTCCAGGCCGCCTTCAACAAGGCCATCAAGCAGCTCGCCACCGCCAAGGTGGACGCCGAGCGCGTCGAGGCCATCAAGAGCAACCTCCGCTACGGCCTCCTCATGAACATGGAGACCGCCAAGGACGTCGCCCTCCAGGTCGCCTGGTACGCCGGCATCTACGGCAGCCCGGACGCGCTCGCCCTCCACTACCAGAAGATCTCCGAGGTGAAGCCGGCCGACCTCGTCGCCTTCGCCCGCAAGTACTTCCCCGCCGCCAACCGCACCCTCCTCACCCTCACCCCCAAGCCGGCCGGAGGCCAGAAGTGATGCGTTCCCTCCTCTCTCGCCCCCTCGCCCTCTCCGCCGCGCTGTGCCTCGGCGCCTGCGCCACCACGCCCAAGCCCGCCCCCGAGCCGACGCCTCCCGCCGCCGAGCCCCAGGCCCAGGCTCCCGCCACTCCCGAGGCGCCGGAGGCCCCGCCCCCCGAGCCCCAGCGCCCCGACGCCGTGCCTGCCACGCCGCTGCAGCGCCCCGCGCCCATGCAGCTCGTCGTCCAGGCCAACCCCGACAGCCCCATCGTCAGCTTCCGGCTCGTCTTCCACTCGGGCTCGGTGGATGACCCCAAGGGCCAGGAGGGCCTCACCGACCTCACCGCCGCGGTGCTCACCGAGGGCGGCACCCAGAGCCTCTCCTCCGCCGAGCTGCTCCAGGCCCTCTTCCCCATGGCCGCCGAGCTGGACGCCTTCACCACCAAGGAGTTCACCACCTTCTCCGGCCGCGTCCACAAGGATCACCTCACCCGCTTCCTCGACATCTTCACCGACGTGCTGCTGCAGCCGCGCTTCTCCCCCCAGGAGTTCGAGCGGCTCCGCACCCGCGCCCTCAGCGACGTACGCAACGGGCTGCGCAGCGAGAACGACGAGCTGCTCGGCAAGGTGGCGCTCGATGCGCTCCTCTTCGAGGGCCACCCCTACGCCCACTATGTGGGCGGCACCGTGAAGGGACTGGAGTCCCTCACCCTCGAGGACGTGAAGGCCCACGCCGCTCGCGTCTTCACGCAGGATCGGCTCGTCATCGGCCTCGCCGGCCCCGTGGACGAGGCGCTGCAGCAGTCCGTGGTGTCGCGCCTCTCCTCGCTGCCCGCCACCGGCGCTCCCCGCGTGGAGCTGCCCCCCGTCCCCACCACCTCCGGCCGCGCCGTCGTGGTGCAGAAGCCCACCCTCTCCACCGCCGTGTCCATGGGCTACGTCACGCCCCTGCGCCGCGGCCACCCGGACTTCTTCCCCGTCGCCTTCGCCCTCTCCTACCTCGGCGAGCACCGCCAGCTCGGCGGCGTCCTCTTCAACGAGCTGCGGGAGAAGCGCGGCCTCAACTACGGCGACTACGCCTACGCCGAGCACTTCATCGAGCACCCCGGCACCACCTACAACCGCACCAACGTCGCTCGCACCCAGCAGGACATCTCCCTCTGGATTCGCCCCGTGGTGCCCGCCAATGGCCTCTTCGCCACCCGCGGCGCGGTCTACTTCCTCGATCGACTGGTGAAGGATGGCATCCCCGCGGACAAGTTCGAGGTGACCCGCGGCTTCCTGCTCGGCTACACGCGCCTGTGGGAACAGACCGCTCAGCGCCGGCTCGGCTACGCCATCGACGCCCTCTACTACGGCACGCCCGACTTCCTCGCGCGGTACCGCGCCGCGCTCGCGGAGATGACGCCCGAGTCCGTGCAGGCCGCCGCCCGCCGATACCTCCACCCCGAGGCCCTCAACTTCGCCTTCGTCACCCAGGAGGCCGAGGCGCTCGCCTCCTCGCTCGAGGAGCAGCCTCCCTCGCCCATCACCTACGCCTCTCCCAAGGCCCCCGAGCTGCTGAAGGAGGACGAGGACATCATCTCCCTCCCCCTCCCCATCCGGCCCGAGGCCGTGCGTATCGTCCCCGCGCAGTCCTTCATGGAGAATTAGCGCACCGCTGTAGCCGCTCCCCCGCGAGCCGGGGCCTTTCTTCCGCTCCCGGGGAGCGAGTGGTATGAGCAGGGGGAGAGTCGATGTCCGGCTCTCTCCCCCCTGGAATCGGCCCTTGCGAAGCGCATCCCTCCGACTCGCACTGGTGAGCCTCCTGCTGGCGGTGACCGCCGCGCGGGCCGACCATGATCCCTTCCTGCGCGGCTTCGACGCCGTTCCGCTCAAGCCCACGCCCGCCCAGCGCAGCGGCATCGCCCTCGAGGGCGCCGAGGCCATCCCCGCACACAGCTTCCGTGCCGCGCTGATGGTCGACGCCACCCGCGGGCTGCTCGCCCTCAAGCTGGGCAACGAGCGACTGGGGCAGCTCCTCCCCTACCGGATGGATGTACACGCCCTCTTCGCGTACCAGCTCCACCGGAGGCTCGAGCTCGCAGCGGACCTGCCCTTCACCGTCCTTCAGGGCGACAACTTCCAGCTCCTCCGCGACGCCCTCAACGCCCCGGACTTCCCCGGCGCCTCCGGAGTGAATCGCCTCGGGCTCGGAGACCTGCGCCTCCAGCCTCGCGCCTTCCTCCTCCTGCCCGAGGACTTTCCCGTGGGCCTCGCGCTCTCCGCCGAGGTGCGCCTGCCCACCGGGGATGAGAACAGCTTCCTCGGAGAGCGCGGCGTGCTGGTGGCCCCGCGCCTCGCCGTGGAGCGGGCCTTCGGTCCCGTGCGCGTGCTCGGCAACCTCGGCCTTCGTCTCCGCCGCCACGCGCAGTACCTCAACCTCTACGTGGGCAACGAGCTCACCGCCGGCGTCGGCGCCGTCGTCTCCCTGCCGGACATGGGGCGCCTCACGAACGTGCAGGCCATCGCCGAGATGCACCTCGCCACCCCCACCAGCGCCCCCTTCAACTTCCAACAGGCCGACTCCCTCAAGACGCCCTGGGGTGTACTCGCCGGCGTGCGCGCCCGCATCCACGAGGCCTGGGGTGTGGAGTTGGACGTGGGCCGCGGCGTGACGCTCGGCAGCACCTATGGGCGAGAGGACTTCCGCCTCCTCTTCGCCCTCCGCTACGACGAGA